>JANOXC010000097.1:0-3712 GCA_031418215.1 Bacteroidota bacterium | reverse complement strand
TCAGCATAATATTTAAAAAACAGCGGAATGGTTTCAATGCCTCTCAGGAAATTGAAGATACCATAATGTTCATTGGGTGAATGAATTAAATCACTATCGAGTCCAAAGCCCATCAGTACCGATTTTAAACCCAGTTCTTTTTCAAACAATGCAACAATTGGAATGCTTCCTCCACCGCGTGTTGGTATAGGTTTCTTGCCAAATGTTTCTTCCATCGCTTTTGCAGCTGCTTTAAATGCAACAGAGTCTGTTGGAGTAACAACAGGCTCACCGCCATGATGTGGTGTAACTTTCACCTTCACGCCTTTAGGTGCTATTTTTTGAAAGTGATTAGAAAAAAGTTCTGTTATTTTATCGGATGTCTGATTAGGAACCAGTCGCATACTGATTTTTGCAAATGCTTTTGAAGGAAGTACCGTTTTTGCACCCTCTCCGGTATAACCTCCCCATATTCCATTCAATTCGAAAGTGGGTCTGATGCCAGTACGCTCCAGGGTAGTAAAGCCGGTTTCACCATGTACATCTTCAATGTCTAAATCCTTTTTATAATCATCCAAACTAAACGGTGCTTTGTTTAAGTCCGCACGTTCAGTAGAAGAAAGTTCCATCACATCGTTATAAAACCCTGGAATGGTAATATGATTGTTCTGATCTTTCATGGACGCAATCATTTCACATAATATCTGAATAGGGTTGGCTACTGCACCACCATAAACGCCACTGTGCAAATCTCTGTTAGGGCCGGCAACTTCTACTTCAACATAACTTAATCCGCGCAAACCAACATCAATACTGGGAATATCATTGGCAATAATGGAAGTGTCGGAAATTAAAATAACATTACCTTTTAATCTTGTTTTATTTTCTCTGATCCATGTTCCCAAATTTGATGAACCTACTTCTTCTTCTCCTTCAATCATAAACCGCACGTTGCAAGGAAGCGTGTTCGTTTTCATCATTAACTCAAAGGCTTTGATATGCATATATACTTGTCCTTTATCATCGCAGGAGCCACGGGCATATATTTTTTCATCCCTTATCTGTGGTTCAAAAGGGGGCGTGGTCCATAAATTCAAAGGGTCAGCCGGTTGAACATCATAATGGCCATAAACAATGACAGTTGGTTTTGCAGGGTCAATAATTTTTTCACCATAAACGATGGGGTGACCTGAAGTAGGACAAATCTCAACCTTTTCAGCTCCTGCATTTTCCAGGCTTTTTTTGATAAATTCGGCTGCCCTTGCTACATCAGGCTTGTATTTTGAATCGGCGCTTACCGATGGGATTCGTAATAAATCCATTAACTCACTAAGGAAACGGTCTTTGTTGGCAGAAACATACTGCTGGATAGTTTGCATACGATAAATAGTTGATAGTTTTGTTCGGAAACAAATATAGAAATTGAAAGCATCCTGAAATATGATTTTGAAACGGATCCGGATAATAATTATTTTTCTTTTTTTCGTGTTGAGCATTAAAGCCCAGCCCGTCAATGATAATTGCGGCCAGGCCCAGTTTGTTCATTTGCCAACTACGGGGGATACCTGTTTTCTCATGAATAATAACAATGCTACTTCCGATGGCTATTTCAATAGCTGCGATCAGGGTGCCACATTTCCACTTCCTGCCGGAGGAAATGAGGTTTGGTACACTTATGTGGCTACAGGGGATAGCAATATTATTACTGTAACTCCCATTGCCGGTGTTGGAGCCATGGTTGATCCTTCACTCACCGTTATATCAGGAAGTTGCGGATCATTTTCAACATTAATATGTGATAATCCCCTTACCGGAACAGCCTATTTTAATGTGCCGGCCGGTACACAGGTTTGGTTTTATGTTACAGCGCTAACTACAGATGGAAGTGCAATTGTTTGTATTCAATCATCACATAAGGTTATGGTTGCCGCAACTTCTTGTGCAACGGCCACAAACGTTTGCGATAAACTGAAACTTACTGTCAGAGATAACGCCGCCTCTTCTTCTGTAGGCGTAATGCCCAGTTGTTTTAGTACTCCGCCAATTCGTACAATCTGGTTAAAATTTACTGTTGGAACTTCAGGGACGCTTGAATTTACTGCTACTCCGAACGGCGCGCAAGGCTATCGATGGGCATTGTGGAATATAACCAATGGTTGTGCCGGCTCTTCAATCACACCTGTTTCATGTAATGCTGTTTATTCTTCAGGTAGCCTGTTTGGAATGCTTGATACTGTAACAAGTTGTTTGAACATTCCTTTTTGCCCTTCAGTTCCTGTTGTTGCAGGAAAAACTTATGCTTTGATGATTGATGATACTACATTGAGCTACCAGGGATTCGATTTGGAGTGGGGTGGAACTTTTGAAATGGCACCGACTGCAGATTTTACTGTCATTAACGATGTTATATGTGGGTATGACTCTGTCTTACTTGATTATACAGGTAATGCTTCTGCCAATGCACTTTATAATTGGAATTTCGGAGGAGCCACACCCGTTCTTTTATCTCAGCAGTCGTATGTATTGAAGTTCCCATCTCCCGGAAATTATGTGATTAATTTGCAAGTGGCAGAAAATGGTTGTGTTTCATCAGGTAATTCAAGACAAGTAATCGTGAATCCAGTACCAGTTGCTACCGCCGGGAATGATTTATCTTTTTGTTCAGCATCCGGTCAATATTTAATGGGTTTGGCACCGGTTGCAGGCTATCAATATCATTGGATTGAAACATTGAATGTTGCAAGCCCTGATTCTTCGCAGACATTGGTTTCAGGTATGAATAATACAACAGCACCTTATGTGTTAACTTATAACTTAGTTGCTTCACTAGGACTATGTCATGATACAGATGACGTAAAAGTTGCGATTCAACCCCGCCAATCACCATTTTTTCAGCCACCTTCAGCACAATGTTTTAATAATAACAGTTTTAATTTTCAAACCTACAATAATACTGTTCCGGGATCTGCTTTTAACTGGTCATTTCAAGGTGGGCAACCTGCAACTTCTAACATTGCTTCTCCAGCCGGTATTCAATACATCGCTCCGGGTCAATACCTTGTTACATTAATTACGCAAACTACGGGTTGTCCGGCAGACACATTCGTAGGTGATATCACAGTTTTAACAAGCCCTTCGGTAAGCTTTTATTCTTCGCAAAATACTGGTTGTCCACCACTACAAGTAAATTTGATAAACACATCCCCTGTTTTGGCCGGTGGAACTTATTTATGGAATCCGGGTAATGGAATACTTGATACAACAGCTGCCGCTTCAATAAGCGTATCTTATAATTTCCCCGGATTGTATTTTCCAACGTTAACACTTACCACAAGTGATAATTGTTCCACTACTGATACTATCAATACACCAATTGAAGTGTTTCCATTTGCCGATGCTTCGTTTACAACGACCCCTCCTGATCCCAATGACTTAAATCCATTGGTAAGCTTTTCAAATAACGAGCCCAATGGTTTATGTGCTTATTATTTTGGTGATGGTGATTCAAGCATCGATTGTCAGACAACGCATTTGTTTCCGGATACAGGGCATTATTTGGTGCAGCTCGTTGTTACCAGTACTGATGGATGCGTTGATACGACATACAGGGTTATTGAGATCAGTAAATTTTTTACTTTATATATTCCCAATGCCTTCAGTCCGAATAATGATGCAAGAAATGATCTCTTTGTGATTAAAGGCGATGGATTGTCAAGTTACCGGCTGCGTATTT
>JANOXC010000096.1:0-45650 GCA_031418215.1 Bacteroidota bacterium | reverse complement strand
CAATGATAGACTTTTTTTGTCTGGCATGATAAAAAATACCTGATATTTAATTTTATTACATTTGCGGATCGAAATAATTAATATATAACCATGAAAAATATTTTACAGAAGTTAAGCATAGTTTTCTTATTGTTTATATATTAATTATTTCGATCCGCAAATGTAATAAAATTAAATATCAGGTATTTTTTATCATGCCAGACAAAAAAAGTCTATCATTGTAATAATACAACAAAGTAACGGTCTGTACTTGAAAATAATTTGATTGAATAAGTTTAATGACAAGATTTTTTCACCTGATTAAAAAACCTCAGCAATTGCTTCTACTCATTGCCCTGGTTTCCTATATAATTATTTGTTGGCTTACTCCTGATACAGGTTTTACAGCAGATCTAAATTGCTGGCGAATGTGGTCGGAGCAAATGTGTATGAGTGGTCCTGCAATTGCTTATCATTCCGGTGTTAATTATTTGCCACTTTACTTATATTTCCTTTATATATATAGCTTATTTCAAACTTCGATACAAGGCATTGCTGATCATCTTACTACTTTAAAATACATTACTTTGCTTTTTGATGTGGCAGGGGCATTGATGATCGTCTCCTTTGTAACAGACCGGAAAATGCAAATCATTTTCTTCCTGTGTTTGTTCTTCAATATCGCCTACCTTTATAACACCGTCATCTGGGGACAGATCGATGCCATCCACACAACACTATTGCTGGCCGCTCTATATTTTGCTTTAAAAACCAGGTTAACGGCAAGCAGTCTTTTTTTCACGCTAGCTTTTTGCATGAAATTCCAGGCCGTTATTTATTTTCCGATTTTCTTTTTATTGTGGCTGCCCGAACTGATGAATAAAAAAGATTGGAAATTCATCTCCTCACGAATCGTACTGAACCTATTGGTGATATTATTGGTGTTCTCTCCCTTTATAATAGATGCCGGCATAGGTTACACCTTTGGTTACGTAAAAAACATGATTGCAACACACAGCAATGTCATTTCTAAGTCAGCCTTCAATTTTTGGGAATTGCTAATAAATGGCCCCCTCTTTAATATTAGTGATGAAGAAAAAATGCTTGGCCTCTCTGCGAAATTATGGGGAACCATATTGTCATTGCTGTTTTTGGTCGCCACGATTATTCCTGTGCTCAACATCTCCTTAAATCCTAAAAAGCATGGTGCACTTCAAAATCATCTGCCCAGAATTTTCCTGAGTCTTGGCCTTACAACATTGGTTTTCTTCTATTTTAAAACAGGCATGCATGAACGATATGCTCATTCGGCTTTGATATTTATGGCCGGTTATGCTTTTTTAAGTTATGATTTTATTCCCTACCTCCTCAACTCAATTGCCTACTTCTTTCAACTCAACACCGTGATGACTTATGCCAAATATGATTCACATATGAATTTTATGGTGCATAAGGAATTGACCAGTGTTTTGTTTTTAATTACGATTGGGTACTCCTTTTATAAATTATATGCTACCGGCAAATATGCCCCGATCAATAAATACAACATCGGCAACCCGGCTGATGCCTAAAAGAACATTTCAATCATTCAGTCTGTGTTAAGATTGAGGAGGCGTGAACAAATAAGCACCTTGTTTTTCGAAAATGAGCAGAACACTAAAAATAAATCTATACTACTGATATTTAAATGATTAACTAGTATTTTCATGCCCAATTTCCGACTTTTTCATAAGAATAAACAAGCCGCTTTTTCCTCCACAAACATCTGTTGTAAACAAAGTGTTGATAAGTTTTGCATGAATAGATTTTTATCCTACTTTTGCGACCCCTTGTTAAAAGGCATACTAAATCATTATAATCGTGGATACGCAAAGCTATAAAACAGTATCGGTCAACAGTAAGACAGCCACTAAAGAGTGGGTTGTACTGGATGCTAACAACATGACCTTAGGTCGTTTTGCTTCTCAGGCAGCCATCATGCTGCGTGGCAAGCATAAAGCCAATTACACTCCGCATGCTGACTGTGGTGATTACATCATCATTATCAATGCTGAAAAAATTAAATTAACCGGTCGCAAATGGACTGAGAAAGAGTACGTTTCTCATACCGGCTACCCAGGTGGACAACGTTTTACAACGCCTGAGAAATTAATGGCAAAAGACCCTACTAAGGTGGTGGAATATGCTGTTCATGGTATGTTGCCAAAAACCAAACTGGCAAATGCTATTAAAGGCAACCTTTATATTTATGCAGGCAGCGAGCATCCACATGGAGCGCAGCAACCAAAAACAGTAACAGTTAAACTTTGATCTGATATTTAAACATGGAGATTACGCACACCATAGGACGCAGAAAGACTTCTATTGCCCGCATCTATATGCAACCGGGAAATGGAGCAATCACGATCAACGATCGCGATTTCAAACAGTATTTTACTACCGGCCCACTTCAATACCTTGTTAACCAGGCGTTTGAAATTTCGAATACGAAAGATCATTACGATGTAAAGGTTAATGTTTTAGGTGGCGGAACAACCGGTCAGGCTGAAGCTATCAGATTGGCTATTGCCCGTGCACTTTGCAAAATCAATGCAGAATACCGTCCGGCATTAAAAGCTGTTGGTCTTTTAACTCGTGATCCTCGTGCTGTAGAGCGCAAGAAGCCCGGTCAAAAGAAAGCCCGTAAACGCTTCCAGTTCAGTAAACGTTAATATAAACTTATACCCGTTAATAACAGAATGATAAACGTTAATCAAGAAGAATTGCTGAATGCAGGTGTTCACTTTGGGCATCTAAAGCGTAAGTGGAACCCTAAAATGGCTCCTTATATTTTCATGGAGCGTAATGGCATCCATATCATCGACCTGAATAAAACGCAAGCAAAGCTTGAAGAAGCAGCGGCGGCGGTGAAGCAGATTGCGAAGTCGGGTAAGAAAATATTATTCGTTGCTACAAAAAAGCAAGCTAAGGAAATTGTTGCCAATGCATCAAAATCTGTAAACATGCCTTATATCACTGAGCGTTGGCCGGGTGGTATGCTTACCAACTTCGCTACACAGCGTAAGTCGGTAAAGAAAATGGGCTCTTTAGATAAGATGATGACCGATGGCACCTTTGATATTATCTCTAAGAAAGAGCGTTTGACTGTTACTCGTCAGAAAGCAAAAATGGAAAAACTGCTGGGATCAATTGCTGACCTCAACCGTTTACCTGCTGCTCTTTTCATCATTGATATTGTGAAAGAACATATTGCTGTTGCCGAAGCTATTAAATTAGGAATTCCAACTATCGGTATTTGCGATACCAATTCCGATCCTACAATTATTGATTTTCCGATCCCTGCAAATGATGATGCTACTAAATCAATAGAATTGATCATGAATATCATGGTGAAAGCTGTTGAAGAAGGATTATCGGAGCGTAAAATAGATAAAGAACAAGAGCGCGAAAAAGAAGAAGCTGCTGAAGAAGAAGCTGCAGATAGTGCTGCTTTAGTTGTTGCAGAGGTTGAAGAAGAAGGTGCAGCCGGTGTTGATAAAGGCGATGTAAAAGCAAAGCCGGCAGCACGTCCACGCAAGCCGACAACAAAAAAATAATTTTTGCCATCCTTCGCAAAATAGCTCCGGATGGTAAAAAGTACTAAGAATTAAGAATTAAATAATTTAACTAAGCAATGTCAAGTACAGTAACAATATCAGCCACTGAAGTAAACAAACTTCGCCAGATGACCGGTGCAGGAATGATGGATTGTAAAAAGGCTTTGATGGAAGCCAATGGAAATTTTGAAGAAGCCATTGACAACCTCCGCAAAAAAGGACAAAAAGTAGCAGCCAACCGTGCTGACCGTGAAGCGAAAGAAGGCTATATCGCAGCACGTACCAATACTGAAGCAACCAAAGGATATCTGGTTTCATTAAGTTGCGAAACAGACTTTGTAGCTATCAATAAAGATTTTATTGCTTTTACAGAAAGCCTATTGGATGCAGCGATGAAAAATAATGCATCGTCTATCGAAGCTATCAATGCTTTGCCAATGGACGGTGTTACCATCGGTGATAAGATTCTTGACATGGTGGGTAAAATAGGAGAAAAGATTGAGATTACCCGTTATGAAGTGATTGAAGCCGCTAAAGTGGTGATCTATATTCATCCGGGAAATAAAGTGGTAGCCATGGTTGGGTTATCTTCTAAATCAGCACCAACAGAAGTTGGAAAAGATGTGGCTATGCAAATTGCAGCAATGGTACCTGTTGCAATTGACAAAGATGATGTTGATGTTAAAACTTTAGAGCGTGAAATTGAAATAGGTAAAGAACAAGCACGTGCTGAAGGAAAGCCGGAGAATATGATTGAAAAAATTGCCATGGGCAAACTCAATAAATTCTATCAGGAATCGACTTTGTTAAATCAGGACTTTATTAAAGAAGATAAAAAAACTGTTCGTCAGTACCTTGAAGAAAAAGAAAAAGGGCTTACGGTAACTGTTTTCAAAAGAGTTCAAATCGGATAAAATGTTTGACCTTAAAAAAAAAGCCCCCCGAAACATCGGAGGGCTTTTTTTTTAGCCGGTTGCGATTTGCTTATTAATATTGCACAACAGTAAATGAATTAATAACATTCAATAAGAATTAGATGCAGCTTGAAAATTCAGAATATTTGATTGGTGGAATACCCATCAGGGAAATTGTAGCACAATATGATGATCCTGTTTATATCTATCATGGTGAGAAGATATTGGAACAATACAATAAACTTAAAAATGCATTTCCAGGAGAACATGTTAAAATCAAGTATGCTGTAAAAGCATTGAACAACATTTCCATTTTAAAATTGCTGCATAAAGAAGGTGCCGGTATTGATGCCGTATCCATTGAGGAGGTGATGCTTGGAATTAAAGCGGGATTTCGTCCAGAAGAAATTTTATTTACTCCTAATGGCGTTGCATTTGAAGAAATAAAAGCAGGCGTTGATGCTGGCGTATTTATCAATATTGACAACATTTCTATGTTGGAACAGTTTGGTCATACCTATGGCAGCAGCGTTCCTTGTTGTATCCGCATCAATCCGCACATTGTTGCCGGTGGCAACCTCCACATTCAAACAGGTCATATTGATTCCAAGTTTGGTATTTCCATTCATCAGATGAGACATGTCCTTAGAATCATTGAAAAAGAAAACATGCGCATCACGGGGCTGCATATGCATACCGGGTCCGACATACTCGATTCAGGAGTATTTGTTCGCGGAGCTGAACTTTTGTTTGAAGTAGCTACAGAATTTAAGGATCTCGAATTTATTGATTTTGGCAGTGGCTTTAAAGTAGCTTATAAGGATGATGATGTAACTACCGATGTGGTAGAATTAGGAACAGTCATCAGTCAGCGATTTGACAAATTCTGCAGTGACTATGGCCGTAAGTTGCAGTTGTGGTTCGAACCCGGGAAATTTATTGTTAGTGAGGCCGGTTACCTCATTGTAAAAGTGAATGTTGTAAAGCAAACAACTGCCACTGTTTTTGCCGGTGTCAACTCCGGGCAAAATCACCTCATCCGACCCATGTTCTATGATGCTTACCATGGCATCGTCAATATCTCCAATCCCAGTGGCACGCCCCGGATTTACACCGTAGTAGGTTACATTTGCGAAACTGATACATTTGCATGGGACAGGAAATTAAATGAAGTGCGGGAAGGAGACTTATTGGCAATTAAAAATGCTGGAGCGTACGGTTATTCGATGAGTAACAATTACAATAGTCGCCCACGTCCTGCGGAAGTATTAGTGTACAAAAATAAAACTCACCTCATCAGAAGAAGAGAAACATTAGATGACATCATGCAAACAATGATAAATATTGATTTATAAGATAATCCTTCGCCTAATCGCCTAATCGCCTCTTCACCTAATTGCCTCTTCGCCTACTAGCCTACTAGCCTAATTACAAAATCAATGAAATACAAACGTGTACTCTTAAAACTAAGCGGTGAAGCCCTGATGGGTGATAAGAATTTTGGTATCGACAACATCCGCATCTCACAGTATGCAATGGAAATTAAAAACGTTGTGGAATCAGGTGTGCAGGTTGCCATTGTAATTGGCGGAGGCAACATATTCAGAGGACTGCAAGCAGCAGAAGGTGGCATGGACCGAGTGCAGGGTGATTATATGGGCATGCTTGCAACAGTCATAAACAGCATGGCATTACAATCAGCATTGGAAGGAATTGGTGTTAATACCCGATTACAATCTGCCATTAAGATGGAAGCCATCTGCGAGCCTTTTATTCGTCGGAGAGCTGTTCGTCACCTTGAAAAAGGACGTGTTGTTATCTTCGGCGCCGGAACAGGTAATCCTTATTTTACCACAGATACTGCGGCTTCCTTACGTGCTATTGAAATTGAAGCTGATGTAATTTTAAAAGGTACACGTGTAGATGGAATTTATACTGCCGATCCGGAGAAAGATAAGAATGCAATAAAATACAAGGATATTTATTTCAGCGAAGTCTTTGAAAAGGATTTAAAGGTGATGGACATGACAGCCTTCACACTATGCTATGAAAACAAACTGCCCATCATTGTTTTCGACATGAACCTTAAGGGCAATTTAAAACGACTGATGAATGGTGAAAATGTTGGAACATTGGTGAAGGTTAAAGAATAATGACAACCTTTTGAATGCAAAATATTTTCAGGATTTTATGCATTTGAAAATACAATCAATTTTTATTTTTGTTGAAGATTAAAAACAAGCGCTATGATAGAAGAAGTCAAAAAGATCACTGATCACATGAATGATTTGATGAATAAAGCAATCGCTCATCTGGAATCAGAGTTACAAAAAATACGTGCAGGGAAAGCCAATCCACAGATGTTGGACAGTATACATGTTGATTATTATGGCACTCCTACACTTTTGAGTCAGGTTGCCAATGTGAACACCCCTGATGCACGAACGATTGTGATACAACCCTGGGAGAAATCAATGATTGCCCCGATTGAAAAAGCAATTCTTGCCGCCAACCTTGGTTTCACCCCACAAAATGACGGAACGATTGTCAGGATTAATGTACCACCACTTTCAGAGGAGCGGAGAAAAGACCTGGTAAAAAAAGCCAGGGCTGAAGGAGAAGTTGCAAAAGTGAGTATCCGTACTTTGCGCAGAGATGCCAACGAACATATTAAGAAAGCGCAAAAATCGGGATTACCGGAAGATTTGGCGAAAGATGCTGAACACAAAACACAATTAACAACGGATCAATATATCATTAAAGTTGACAAACATCTTGATGCGAAGGAAAAAGAAATTATGACTGTTTAATTAACTGTCGCTATAACAAATAAAACGCCCTGCATTAATCTTTGCAGGGCGTTTTGCTTTAATTGTAATTATTTGGGAATGGTGCTAAAAATAGTTGGTGATTTTCAGGAGCTATAGCAGTATCTACATTGTTAAAATACACTTTCTTGTGATACTATCATTTGTTTTTGAGATTACTGAACACTTACCCCACAATTTTCCCCCTAATCGCCTTTGCAACCGCTTCCGACTTGGAATGAACATGCAATTTCTCATAAATATTGCGGATATGACCGCGAACAGTATCAATACTGATAAAGCAAGCATCAGCAATTAATTTATAGCTCATTCCTTTAACGAGACATGACAAAACTTCCATTTCCCTTTCAGTAAGGTTGAAAGAAATATTTTTTGAAGAAATATTTTGAACTTGCATCATTTTCAAAACCTTCGTTGCAATAGAAGGGCTCATGGGTGCACCTCCTTCAAAAGTTTCTTTTATTGCTTCAAGAATTCTTGACGGGGAAGTGTTTTTTAAAATGTAACCGGAGGCTCCCGCACAAATTGATTGAAATATTTTTTCGTTCTCCTCAAAAATAGTTTGCATTAAAATTTTCAGTTCAGGAATCTTGTCATGCAAAATTTTCACGCCTTCAATTCCACTTAGACCCGGCATTTCAATATCCATCAGCACCACATCAGGCTTCGTGTCTTCAATATTCTTTATTAAACTATTGCAATCAGGAAAAGCACCGACGCAACTATAACCGTTGCTACCATTAACAAGTTGACTTAGCCCATTGCGCAAACTATTGTTATCTTCAAATATTGTTACACGAATCATTTTATGCTAAGTTTAAAATAAATTGAAGAGTTGTTCCTGTACCGATTTCTGATTCAATCAAAAGATTCGCGCCTATTTCCTGAGCACGCTTTTTCATATTTTTTAGCCCATTTCCCTGCGATTCTTTATTTACATCAAACCCTTTTCCGTTATCCCTTATCAACATGATGAGTTTAATTTTATTACCGGAAATTGAAAATGAGGCTTTACTTGCCTCGGCATACTTTACCATATTATTTGTAGCTTCTTTAAATATCAAAAAAAGGTTTTTCCGAACATCCATGGGAAGCTTCAGTTTAGAAACGTAGTCATCAGTATCAAATTCAAAATCAATTTTTTTTGCTCCGAGTAACTCATAAGCGAAACTTTTCATGCGAAGAATTATTTTTTCAAACTGATCGTTATCAGAATTTATCGTCCAAACAATGTCAGCCATTGCATCCAGCATCTTTCTTGAACTTTCACCAATCTGTTCCAGCATGGGAGTCACTTCACTACTTTGCTCCTTAGCTATTTCACTAAAAATAGAAATACTGCTGAGTGTGCTGCCAACATCATCATGCAAATCACTTGCTATTTTATTTCTTAAAGTTTGCAGTTTTAGTAATTCTCTCGTACGATAAGATCTGAAACCAAAAAAACCTAAAGGCAACATTAATAGCAATCCACTAATAAAAGAATACATCAACAATTTCTGTTTTTTTATTTCAAGATCTTTTATTTGACTATCTTTAGTAAGCACCACAATTTCCTTATTTTTCTTCTCTGACTGATATTTGGCATTCATTTCATTTATCTGTTTATTGCTTGCTTCATTAAGCAGACTGTCTTTATAAATTCCACAGAGCCTGCTATGCGCAAATGCTCGTCTGAAATCTCCTATTGCAGAGTCTAAATCTGCCATCCCATTATAACTGGCTTTAATACCTTCTTTATCACCAATTTCCTTTGTAAGCAAAAGAGCATTATTAAAATATTTATTTGCTTCAGAATATTTGTTAAGGCTGAAACAGATAAGGCCAAGATTTATATAAGCAGTCGCAGTACCTTCTTTGTTTCCGATTTCCGTGTCGATTTTCAACGAAGCAAGGCAATTTTTCAAAGCTTCATCATAATTGCCTAGAACTTGATAAATGGCTCCAACGTTTGCGTAAGCAGCAGAGACACCAAATTTGTTGCCGGTTTCTTTGAACATTTTCAAAGAGGCGTAATAACTTTTAAGTGCCTCCGGCTTCTTTCCTTGAATGGAATAAGTTTCCCCTATATTGTTATAAGAACTTGCTATATCGTCTTTATAACCCAATTCCTCGGCAAGTTTCAATGACGCAAAGTAGCTTTTCAATGCCTCAGAATAATTGCCTTGAGACTCATGAATCTTTCCGATGTCATTGTATGAGCCTAGTATTAAGTGTTTGTCTTCAATTTCTAAAGCAATTCTTAACCCTTTTAATTTAACATTCAATGCATCTGCATAATTACCTTGTTCGGCATAAGCAATCCCTATTAAACTGTAGGTGTAAGCAATCTTTTGTTTGTCATTAATTTCTTCGAGAATCATCAACGCGGATAAATAATTTGCAAGGGCATCAGAATAATTGCTCTGCATTCTTGAGACATTTCCGATTCCCTGGTAAGCTGCCGCAATCCCTTTTTTATTTTTAATCTCATTATTAATTTTTAAAGCATTAGAGTAATTGCTCAACGCATCAGTAAAATTACCTTCCAGCCAAAATATATTTCCAATATTCAAGTATGATTTGGCTTCGCCTTCCTTAAAATTTATTTTTTTAGAAAGTTGCAAAGCATCCGTGACATATTTTATCGCTTGTTCATACTCGCCTTTTTGATAAACTTGCCTGCACAATTCATTCTGCGCATTCACTTTGCTTGTATCCTCTTTTAGTGTTTTCAGCACATTCGTCAGCGAATCTATTTTGAGCTGATACTGCGAATTACTTTCGGGAGAAATAATTGTGGAGAGAATAAATAAGCACAAAACAATTTTTTTGTTCATTTTATTATGGTTGGATCTTTCCTCCTGAAAGATAATGTATTCCAATCACAATTATCTTATCAAGAAGCAAAGTAAAGCAGTAACTTCTACACGTCAAATGGCATAAATATGCTATTTATTGATACCTCAACCCTTAATTCAGCATGTTTATGCTATTGCAGCATCTTGCTTACTACTCCACCTTTGCCTTATCAATTTAACCAATCAAATCATAAACAAAATGAAGACTAAAAATCTACTCCAAACAATTATTCTGATTCTCGTATTCTGTTTGCAGAATCCTTTTGCAAATGCACAGTCATGCAACTATACTCACCCATGCCCTGCCGGCTATCACTGTTCAAATCAAGTATGTATTGTAAATGTACCAACCTGTAATGTCTGCAGAGGCGGATGCGGTTTTATCTGCGTCAAGAAAGTTTCATGTGGCTCAATACAATTTTATAATAACCAGGGTTGGCATGCTTGTCCTTTTCGTTTAAGCAACGGCGAAGCAATTACGGAGGAAAACAAAGTCAGCATTTTTCCTAATCTGGTTACCAGTTCCACAACCATTTCATTTACACTTTCCCGATCCCAAAAGGTTTCTATTAAAATATTGGACATAAATGGGAGGTTGGTAACAACAATTACTGAAAATGTTTTTGAAGAAGGAGAAAATGAATTAGTGTGGAGTGCAGAAGAAGTGAATGCCGGAATTTATATTCTTCAGTTTCAATCAGCAGAAATGTTGCAAAGTGAAAAAATAATGGTAACGAAATAAAATAAATCAAATTACAAAACAATAATAAAAATGAAAAAACCATACTTACCAAAAGCAATTGTGTTGAGCATCCTTTTTTGTGTATCTTATTTATTGACTGTTGCACAAGCGCCTTCCATTCAATGGCAGAAATGCATCGGAGGTAGTGGTGAAGATTTCACCAATGGAGTTCTTAAACTTTCTGAAGGAAATTATCTCACATTCGGAAATACAAACTCTGTGGATGGAAATTTCAATGCCCTTCATGGGGGTAACGATGCATTCATTATGAAGTTTAATTCACAAGGAAATATTCTCTGGAAAAAAACCTATGGAGGGAGTGGTGATGATGATTTCGCGTCGGTAATTGAAGATGATGATGGGGAGTTGATTGCACTTGGCATTACATCTTCTAATGATGGTCAGGTGCATGGTAATCATGGAGACAATGATGCATGGTTAGTTCACTTGAATAAAAACGGAAAACTTCTTTCTCAGCATTGCTTTGGCGGAACCGGGGATGATGAAGGTCTATCAATTTATAAAACGCACAATGGACGACTTGTCTTTTCCGGTTTTTCAAATTCAAATGATGGAGACGTTTTTGGAAATCATGGTGACTATGATGGATGGGTTGTTAAACTGAAACAGTCAGGCACTATCGATTGGTCAAATTGCTTTGGCGGTAGTAACTATGATGACCTGGTTCCTAGTATTTCGGAGATTAATAATCGCCTTTTTTTCGCCGGTAGTACTAAGTCGAACGATGGTGATATTACTGGTTATCACGGTGGATATGATGCATACGTTTTAAAACTGCAGCAATCAGGCAGCATCATTTCCTGTAGGGCTTATGGTGGGAGTGCAGAGGAAAAAGGACAGGAAATGGTTGCAACTACAGATGGTAATATCGCACTTGCAGGCAACTCCGGCTCCAATGATGGAGATGTAGCCAACAACAATATATTCGGTATGTGGGTTCCTAAGATAAATTCCACAACAGGCAATATAATGTGGCAGGCATTTATTGGCGACGTTGCAGATACAGCGACTGGATTCGGAATTATTAAGACTTGCGATCAAGGATTTGCAATTGTCGGAATTATAGCCGCAGGTTTATCTAATATAAAAACTGCTCAAGGTTATATGGCTAAAATTGATGCTAATGGCAACATTTTGTGGACAACAGAATTTGGTGGAACTGATGTTGACTTTTTTTGGAAGGGGATCGAAGCGCAAAATGGCCACTTACTTTTAGCTGGTGAAACATGGAGCAATGATGGTCAAGTAAACGGCAATCATGGAGAGCTTGATGGTTGGTTAGTGAAGCTTACCGGTAACGGACAAAGAATTTCTGCCTCCATTGAAAATATTTCAGGGAGTGAATTGAAAATCTCTCCTAATCCAATTGCTAATTCAACAAGTATTTCTTTTTCTCTAAATCAATCAGAAAATATTTCACTCAACATTTTTGATATAAACGGAAGGCTTGTTGAAACTCTTGCTGACAAAATATTTGAAGCAGGAGAACATCAAACTCTCTTCAATGCAGAAAATTTTAATTCGGGTATTTATTTTTTGAAAATGCAGGCAGGAGAATTTTCGAGAACCGAAAAATTAATAATTGTAAAATAAATATTTATTTTATTGTTTGAAAAAGTTCTTTCCTTGTGGAATGAATTTTTTTGTTTACAAAACAATACCAAGTATATCTTTCTGCGCATAATAGGTTATCCGCATAACATAAATACTTGTTGTACAACGACCTTTTAAAAATTATTAAACACATCAACTTTACCACATATTATTGTGTGAAATTGATCCGAACAATGACTTTTGTTATAATAACGTTTATGGTTAGCGAGTCTAAATATCGTAGATAACAATTTCTTTAGCTATGACCACATACTCAACTAACAGTAAAAAGTCGAATTTACCGGAAATATTTCCCTGTTTCAAGAATTATAAAGTATAAAAAAGCACAACAGGTACGAGCATGATGAGCGCGCCTGTTCTTTAACTAGCACTTTTTATTTCCTTCAGCTTCTCTTTCAGTTTCGTAATCTCATCTTTAGCCTGCTGAATTTTTTGCTCATACTCCTCTTTTAAGGCATTGGCCCCTTTTGATTTTGCGAAGAAACCAATATTGTTTTCCAATACCGTTACTTCTTCTTTCAGCTTATTCATTTTATGAACGATTCCGCGTTCATCACCTGTTGTTCCTGCATGCTCAGCACCTGATGAACGATGATGTGACTGATTTTCATTGCGTGTATGAAATCCCTGATGGTATTCGGGCTTTGCCTTTAAGGTACTAAAATGAACCTGTATGGCTTTCCGGAATCGATTGTATACTTCATCTTTCTTTGCCAATGGCACCAATCCAATCTCTGTGAATTGACGTTGGTAATTTTTTAACTCTTCCAATGCTTCACTTGCATTTTCGCCAACAGCATATTTTTCCACTGTTTCAATCAACTCCAACTTCTTTGCATAATTAACATCCTGTTGCTGATCCTGATCGGCGAAGTGTGATTTTTTTAACTGGAAAAATGCATCACAAGCCTGACGGAAACGATTCCATATTTTCTCATTCTTCTCACTTGATCCGACAGGCCCTAATTTTTTCCACTCTTGTTGTAAACGAATAAGTTCGTTTGCGGTATTTTTCCAATCGTGGCTTTCCTTCAATCCCTCTGCCTGCATGCATAATTCTGTTTTCTGTTGCATGTTAGCTGCATATTCCTGCTTCTTCTTTTGATAATACTCATCCTTATTCTTAAAAAACTGATCAGAAACCCCTTTGAATCTTTTCCATACTTCATCATTGCTTTCCTTATCAGCAGGACCAATCTTGCGCCATTCTTGCTGCAACTCCAGCAGTGCTTTCATCGTCTCCTGCCATTGCTGATGTTTTTGAATGGGTTGGCTAATTAATTCTTCAGCCTTTACAATCAAAGCATTCTTAGCTTCGAGATTTCCACCGTGTTTTTTCTTTAGTTCATCAAGGAAAGATTTTTTACGCTCATAAACTTTATCTACTCCTGCCTTGAAACGTGCCCATACTTCTGTACGTTTGTCGCGCGGAAGTACACCAATGTCCTTCCATTTATTTTGCAATTGATTGGCTGCCTGAATCGCTTTGTTTAATGATGGCTCCAACATCAGCTCCTCTGCCTGTTCGCAAAGCTGCATTTTCATTTCCAGGTTTTTTTTCTGATCAAGATCTTGAAGTTCCCTGTTGAGTTTTATATAATCATAGAAACGCTCTATATATAAACGGTATGTCATCCACAGATCATTGATATTCTGTGGAGGGACAGGGCCAATACTTCTCCAGCGTGCCTGCAAGTCATGAAATTCATTGAACGCTTTCGACATATCCTCTTCATGCTGGATGATATGCTTCATTTGCCCCAGTATCGCCTGCTTTGACTTTAAATTCTCCGTGCGTATTTTTTCCTGGCTTAATATAAATTCCGATCTGCGTTTATTATATTTTTTTAGCGCTTCATTAAAACGATCCTCCAGGGCATCTCCTTTAAAATCGAATTCTTCCTTTAGTCCACCGTCTTCCAAAAATTTAGAAAGCGCAGTTGCCTTTTCTTCGGAAATGATATGGTTGAAAGCATCACGCACTGCATATACTTTTGCCTTTACGGTATTAAATTCAGGAACATCACTTAACTCCTGTATTCGCTCCACCAATTGCTCCTTTGTGAAGTCAGCATAATTTTCTAAAGGTTCTATTTCCAGCTCTTCATGGTGCTCTTCAGATACTGGTGGATGCTCATCTATTTCCGCCATAGGTAAACCTTCCTCCGCAATATGTTGCGAAGAAATTGACTCAATAACGTTAGGGGATTCTGCAACTGGCTGCAATTCTTCAATCTCCAAAACTGTTACCGGGTCCGCTGCAGAAGCAGGATGTAAATCCAACGGTACCATCTCCGTTAACTCCGGAGTTTCATTTTCTACTGAAGTAATTTTTTCTTCAGGTTGTTCATTTTCAGAAATTTCTTTTTCTGAAGATGTGTTTTCATTTACATTCTCCATTTCTCTTATACATTAAAGTACCGGGCCTAACGGCCGAATACGGGTTCATCAAAAGGATAAAAAAGGCACTCTTTCGATGAGCGCCTGCCCAAAGGTAAAGCGATTTTATTCTAATCACAAGTATTATTTTGGTGAATGATTACTTTTACTTGATGAGGGTTTTATTGACTGCGTTTATCAATCTTTCCTTGAAATTAATGGCCATTATATACTTTGATTTAACACTAATTTCATAATTTTATAGTATTGACACCTGTTTTATTCGGGGCGTAGCGCAGCCCGGTAGCGCGCCACGTTCGCATACGCGTCAGGCTAATTTAGTGTTATTAACAATAGGATGTAGATATAATCAAGGGTTGCAGTGAAGAAGATGTAAGAATAAAGAAGCTGTTTGTAATTCAAAACTTGACTAATGAAAACAAACAGCTTCAGTAGGAAACAATCCTGGGACAAAGAAAATATAATTTCAGGAAAACTATTAACAAAAACAATAAATAAAATTGCTCGAACCTGTCAATATCTCAAGCGGAATACGGGTAAAATATCTCCAAAGGGTCTAATAATAGGGTTTATGATTATGGTTTCCAGGCAACGAAATACCTATTCCGATTGGGCTTTGGAGATTGGTATATTAGAGAATACTACCATAGCTAAGCAATCGTTATATGAACGTATGCAACCCCAGACGGAATATTTTATAAAGACTATTGTAGAGAACCAACTTGGTGAAAAAATGCAATCCGTACAAACAGGCAAAATAAAGGGAGTTTTGAAGTATTTTAATAATGTGATGATTGATGATAGCACCACCTTACATTTACCCGATGAGTTAGCAGCGTATTTTCCTGGCAATTTTTCAGCAGGAAAGCAAAAGGCACTGGCGAAGATTCATGCCATGTATAATTTGACTGCAAACAACTTTCCGTTTTTTCACCTGCATAGTTTTTCTAATAACGACCAAAGTCTTTCGGCCAATGTTTTACCATACTTGCGAAAAGGAGATTTATGTATTCGCGATTTAGGATTTTCCGTACTTGATGTTATTTCACAATTGATTGAGAAAGAAGCTTATTTTTTATCAAGAAAAAGCTATACCACCAAGGTGTTCGAAACTAAAACAGGAGCAGAAATAAATATACTTAAAGAGTTGCGCAAAAACAAATTCATAGACAGGGAAGTGCTCATAGGTAAAAAGCACCAAATAAAGGTGCGACTAATTGCTCTTCCAATTCCAGTTGCACAAGCGAAGGAGCGCAGAAGAAAAGCAAATAAAGACAGGGACCGGCGCCTCAATCATTCAACGGAATATTATCAACTACTTGGTTATTGTATCTTTATCACCAACATCTCTCCAAAAAATTGTACTGCAGAAGCAATTACACAACTATACAAACTCAGATGGCGTATTGAAATTATTTTTAAAAGTTGGAAAAGCTGTTTCTCTCTGGAAAAATTAATTCATCGTCAATGTACAAATGTGGTTAGAGTAAAATGCATTATTTATCTCATGTTGCTTTATATCTATTTATTTCATGTCATTTGGTGGAATCATTGTGAAAGCAGAATGGAAAACGATCATTCTCAAGCACAATTAAGTATATT
Organism: Bacteroidota bacterium; assembly: GCA_031418215.1. Classification (GTDB taxonomy): domain Bacteria; phylum Bacteroidota; class Bacteroidia; order AKYH767-A; family OLB10; genus JANOXC01. Next base: position 29,114 of record JANOXC010000096.1, on the reverse strand, counting down.
GAAAATGGCAATCTTCTTTCGGCAGCATTTTATAGACCTAATATCAATCCAATCAAACAAGCAATTATTCCAACTAGTCAAAATCCATTGCGTTTATGACAAGCGAAAAGATAGGGCAAATGCCAAACAACTGCAATTTAAGCTGGCCGCTTAGCCTGACGCGTATGGCCACGTTCGGGACGTGGAGGTCGTAGGTTCGAATCCTGTCGCCCCGACAAATCAAGCAACTGCCGGCAAGGCCGTCAGATTTTTTTCTCAGAATTACGCAAACAGTTTTTCGTTTGCAGTAATTATGAAAAAAAAGCTGAATGCACAAAGTGCACAGTTGTGAAGATTTAGCTCCCCCATTTAAGGATCATGCAATAATCCTGTCGCCCCGACAAATCTAACAACTGTCGGCAAGGCCGTCAGATTTTTTTCTCAGAATTGCGCAAACAGTTTTTCGTTTGCAGTAATTATGAAAAAAAGGCTGAATGCATGAAGTGCACAGTTGTGAAGATTTAGCTCCCCCATTTAAGGATCATGCAATAATCCTGTCGCCCCGACAAATCTAACAACTGTCGGCAAGGCCGTCAGATTTTTTTCTCAGAATATTGTGCATGGTTGGCGTCCCGCCAACCATTATTCTTCACCTATAAGAAGTAACGTTATTGGGTTTGTGCAAATACAAATCTTTCGATAGGGGTTTCGATTGATCACACTAGCATCACTAAATGGAATCCTGTCACTCAGACAAATTGAACAACGTTTAGCAAAATAGCGGTTGGTTAGAACATCAATCACTGACATTTTCAATCATTTTTTCCCAATATAATTCTTCAAATTCTCTACATAACTTTCAAAAGCTTTAACACCATCACGCGTAATCTTGCATGTTGTCAAAGGGTAATTGTCGCGAAAAGATTTGCTTACTGAAATATATCCTGCTTCAGACAGCTTATTAATTTGTACACTTAAATTACCAGCAGTTGCATTTGTTTTCTCTTTTAAAAAAGTGAACTCCGCCTCACGAACACTGATTAACAGCGACATGATGCTTAAACGCAACTGCTGGTGCAATAATGGATCAAGATCTTTAAACATTGGTTATAGCTATATTCATGATTGTTGCTTTTTATACCGGTTTCGCAACATATATCCCGGAATGATATATCCCACCATCACCGCGATAGCCAGGAGTAATAACTGCATTTCAAAATCAACATAGAATGCTGCTACAGCCAATATCCAATTGGCAATTCCACCAATCATTAAAGGCTTAAAACGCAAGCTGCCTCCCGATATATACAGCCAAATGCCATACACCATCATTAACATTGGATAACAATTTAACTGCAAGTGCTGCATAAAAAACAAGACCATTAACAGCGAAACCATAAACGCAGTAAGAACATACCTGTTGAACTCATCAATATAAGTTTTCACCTTTTGGGCTTTTCGCTTATTCCTGCCGTAAATCGCACTAATTATACCACCAACAGGCATTAACATCCAAACAATCCATGCATTTTCAACACCTGCAGCATCAAGAATATATTGCCCCATGCTTGCAGTAAAGACAAGCCAGCCCCAGAGTAAATACATAAAACTATCATCGCTGTATTGTTGCTTGGCCTGGCTGATCATTTGTTGTATGATGCGAAGGCCATCCGTTTCGTTTAACGGGATTTCATTTGTTTCCATAGAATATTGTTATATATATAAATAAATATTACATTTTTTTGCATTGCTCCATCGCTGCCTCAGTTTGTCTTTCACCCCAACGAGGCATGATTGGAGAGGTTGGTTTAAATGTTTTGAACTTCTCTAATGAAGTCTCCAATAACGGCATTGCCCGCTCTTTTCCGCCACCAAACTGCTCCGGTGTGTACATTGCTGATTGACCCATTAAATAATATGGTCTTGGATTCGAAGGATCCAACTCTTTTGCCCTACTTGCAAGCATTCCTGCTTCTGCACCTAATTCGCGTCCGCGATTCATTGGATCAATACTTATTTTCATACCCAGTGCCCATGACTTCAATACATAGATTTCTGAATTATCAGCGCTTAGTTCATCTGCTTTATTAACGTAGGTTAAAGCCTTATCATAATATGCATCTTTCTTGTCATTCGACTCCTGACGCATACCTGTTAATATATTACTCATCCCCGCATAATAATATGCCAGCCATTGCTTAGGTTCTGCAGCAGCAATCCGCTCAAAACTGTTAGTGATAGATTGCCATTCTTCATTAGTTCCTGCATTTTCCATTTGATCAAGGTTCTTCATAATGGACTTTTCAAATTTTGCATCTTGTGCATTTACAGTCATTACAAACAGTACCAATGCTGTTGTCAATGTGTTTTTCATTTGTTTCATTTGATTTAATTATTTAGTGATATAGTTGTTATTTGAAATTACTCTGTTTTATCTTCCCCTATTGAGATGAACATCCCAATAAAATAAAATCTTTTTGCTGCCGGACCTACAGCCTGCCTTCTGCTTCCATCATTTGAATAACGGTAGGCAAAAACATTATTAACACCTAACAAATTGTCAATGGAAAACACCAATACAGTAAAGTGCTTCCCTATCATCATTAGTTTAGAAGTATTAATGCTCAGGTTTTGAAAAAACTTTGTTTGTTCCGACATATAAGTTGTTTTATTCGGATCATTGTATGGCCTTCCAGTTGCAAACGCATAAGTAAATCCGGCAGATATGCGTTGTTTTGGGAACCAGCGTTTATATACTACACTAAGTGTATGCTTTGCTGCAAAAGAAGGCATTACAGAAGCCCTGTAATCAAGATAATTACGCTTTGTATCAAGATATGAATAAGAAATCCAATAGTCAGTATATTTTAATGTTTTCTTATCGCGCCAGAAAACATCGATTCCCTTGGCATATCCATCACCGTCATTATTTAATGCAGGAACAGTTTTTGTCAAATGATCATACATTTTATAATAGGCTTCCACGCGAAATGTTCGTTTATCATCAACATGCTGAAAATTTAATATATAATGATCGGCCTGTTCAAATTTTAAATCCTGATTAACCTCAACATACCGATAATTGGGCGATTGGTAAAATTGTCCATAAGCAAAAGAAAACTGGCTGTAAGTTCCTGTTTTATAAGCCAAAGAAAGCCGAGGTGCTAAGTTCATTTTGTTCAAAGATGTTGAATGTTCCCATCGTACTCCGGCACGCGACATTAACTTACGTGTAATATAAATATCCCCTTCAACAAAGGCTGCTGCATAATCGTCGCTGAAGTTATTTATATATCTATTGTATTGGTCTTTTATCCATGCATGCTGAAACTCTCCACCCACTCTAACTACAGAAAGGTCATTAATAGCAGTTGACAGCACAATTTTGTTTTGGAACAACTCATTATGATTATCAATATCATTTACATCTACTTTTATAACATCATGATTTGTGCTGTAAGATGAAGACATATTCAATGAATATTTATTTGCTATAAGATCTCTATAGGAGGCTGTGGTGAAAACATTTTGGTTATGTAATGTAAATGGAAATGATGACTCCGGATCAGGGTTGTTGATGTCATTATAATTCAATGATAATTTATTAGCGGCCGCATTCACAAAAAATTTCAACAATCCAGTCTTCGACGTTTTTTGCCTAATTGTAATAGAGGCATCGCCACCCTGCGGTGCCATCTGCCAATTACGGTATTGTTCAGCCAACAAAAAATAAGGCATAAGGTTAAAGTAATTTGCATTAACGCCAACACTGGTGTTTTTAAAACGATGCACATGACCCACTCCTGCACCAACACTCATTATTCCAATATTAGATGTGGTATTTGCCGGCATATCCTGGCTTTCCAAAATCAAAGCTGAAGACATGGCCTGCCCATATTGCGCTGAATAGCCCCCGGTACTGAAATAAGTTCCTTTAAAAAGAAATGGCGAGAATCTTCCCCGTTGAGGTACCCCCGGCACATTGGTGAAGTATGGATTGTCAACTAAAACACCATCAATAAAAGTTTTTGCCTCACGCGCATCACCGCCTCTTACAAACAATCCTTCTGTTTCACCAATTTGCTGTGTCCCCGGCAATGTTTGTAGCGCACCATATATATCACCGGCTGCACCTGCAGTTGTAACAATATCCAACGGTCGAAGCATTACGATTTTCTTTTCATCACTGGCTTCAAAACCTCCGGCTGAAATGGTAACCGTATTTAATTCCGTTGATTTTTCTCTTAACACAAGATTGACAATTATGTGCTCCCCTTCAACATTTATTTTTTTTTCCTGAGTTTCAAATCCAATCATAGAGACCACTAAAATCCCATCCCCTTTGTCGTCAGTTTTAAAAGAAAAACTTCCATCGTTGGTTGTACTGGCTCCATCATACCCTCCTTTTAGATAGACATTGGCACCCAAAAATGCATTTCCTTTATCATCGGAAATCTTTCCTGTGATAGTCGTCTGGGCAAATGATGTATTTAAACCCAGGCATAAGATGTAAATAAATAGAAATATGTTCGTTTTCGTAATCACCGCTGCAAACATAAAGTAGTTTATAATGTAAACCATATAAAATTTAAATTATTTTTCCAGGCCGGTAACTTTTACCCTGACTCCGACCGTCTTATCCTTAATCTGCTATTTTTACCCCACATAACCTTATCACTCTCTGATTTATGCAACTAAAGATCACTGATCTCAGCAAAACTTACCCCAATGGCGTTCAGGCGCTGCGGAATGTCAGCCTTACCATTAATAATGGATTATTCGGATTGCTTGGCCCTAATGGTGCCGGTAAATCATCCTTAATGCGAACCATTGCTACTTTGCAGGAAGCGGATAGCGGAACGATCATGATGGATGGACTTGATGTATTGCAGCAAAAAGAAGAGGTTCGAAAAATACTTGGCTACCTGCCTCAGGAATTCGGAGTATACCCTAATGTTTCTGCCGAAGAATTGCTGAACCACCTTGCAGTTTTAAAAGGTGCTATAAATAAAAAAGAGCGCGGCGAATTGGTGAATGCCCTGCTTAACCAAACCAATCTTTATGAAGCGAGAAAGAAAAAGCTGGGTGGCTATTCAGGCGGGATGAAACAGCGCTTTGGTATTGCTCAGGCGTTAATTGGAAATCCTAAAATAATTATTGTGGATGAACCTACTGCAGGATTGGATCCAACCGAACGAAACCGTTTCCTTAATTTACTGAGTGAGATTAGCGAGAGCGTTATAGTCATACTGTCTACTCATATAGTAGAAGATGTAAAAGAATTATGTTCACAAATGGCTATTATTAATAAAGGACAAGTTTTATTTGAAGGCCATCCGATGCAGGCGATTGAAAAAGTACAGGGAAAAATCTGGCGGAAGTTTATGAGTAAAGCAGAATCAAAACAATTGCATGATGAGCATAAGGTAATTTCTACCAAGTTTAATACAGGTCAAATCGAAATGCATGTATGGAGTGATGAGCAACTCAACGGAGGGTTTGAAAAATCTGATCCACAGCTGGAAGACGTTTATTTTTCCGTCATCCATGGTATGATGAATTAAATGAAAAATATCAACGAATACGAATCTTTACTAATTTACGAATAGTTGATAATAAATGAAATTAATTTGAATAGAACAGTAAGATATTTCACTCATTATATAATTTCCATTTTCTAAAACTCGTCCCCCAATGTTTTTATCAATATTAAAATTTGAAATTAGATACAGGCTGAAACGCCCTGCTACCTATGTATTTTTTGCCATTTTATTTGCTATGACTTTTTTGGCCATTTATTCAAGTCATGTTAATATTGGAGGGTCATCGGGAATCATTAACCGCAACTCGCCGTTCTCCATTAATATGGCGGTTTCTGTAATGCTCATATTTGGTACAATGATCTGTTCCGCCATAATGGGTGTTCCTGTTTTTCGGGATTTTGAACATGGATTTCATGAAATAATTTTTACAACGCCGGTTAAGAAGTGGGAATACCTTGCTGGAAGATTTTTTGGTTCTTACATCATCGCGCTCTTTGTATTTAGTGGTTTGCTGCTTGGTAATTTGGTTGGCAGTGTTTTTCCTGGTGTTGATACCGATCATATTGGGCCGTTTATGGCAAGTTCATACATTAACCCGTTCTTAATATATGTAATACCAAATACATTAATGTTGGGTGCACTATTCTTTGCAATGGGGAGTTTATTCCGTAACCAACTTGCTATATATGTACAGGGTGTTATTCTTTTTGCATTGTACCTTATTATCATATCCAATCAGGGAGATATTGAACACAGCAGGGTTTTATCCATTCTTGATCCCTTTGGTTTCTCAGCAACAGTGAATATCACCCGTTACTGGACACCGGCCGAAAAAAACACCATGATTGTTCCTTTCACGGGATTATTAATGTATAACCGGCTCTTATGGATGGGGATTGCTGTTATTATCAGTTTGCTATTCTATCGTGTTTTTAAATTTTCAAAAACAGGCCCTCAGCTTGGTAAAAGAAAAAATAAAATCGAGGCAGAAAATATTATTATTCCTCAGCTGGCATTGCCTGCCATCACATTACAACCCGGCTTGATGACTTCGATTCGACAATGGTGGTTTTTGACACGATTTGATTTCAAAGGTGTGATAAAAGCAATACCATTTATTGCCATTGCATTATGTGGCGTGCTTATCATCTTTTCCAACAGCAGCAATATTGGAAATATGTATGGCACACAAACATATCCTGTTACTTATATGATATTGGATATGCTGACCGGAAACTTTATGCTTTTCTTAATAATCATCATTGCATTTTACTCCGGCGAATTATTGTGGAAAGAAATTGGTGTTAAACTGGCACCGATCATTGATTCTTCTGCACTATCGAGTCGAATCATCTTGCTCTCAAAATTTACTGCAATGATTTTGGCGGAAATATTCCTGTTGGGTGTTTTGATTTTAACCGGAGTATTAATTCAAACCATCAATGGATTTTACGATTTTCAGCTCCTAGTATATATAAAATCACTCCTGCTGAACACTTTCCCCTATCTATTCCTGATTACATTGCTTACTTTTTTCATTCATTCGATGGTAAACAATAAGTTCCTCGGGCATACTATCGTCATATTGTTTTGGGTGGCAAATATATTCCTTGCAGCCAATGATATTAACCATAACATGCTTTGGTATGGCAATACTCCATCAACGAGTTATTCCGCCATGAATGGTTTCGGACATTTTGTATTCCCGATTTTGATGTTCGACATCTACTGGCTGATGTTTGGCTTATTGTTGTTTGCCTTTTCCTTATTAATGATGAAACGTGGAAGCGAAATCGATTTTCGTTCCAGATTTATTAAGATGAGGCGCCTTTGGAAATCAGGGATGGGACGATTAATTATTCCGGTTGCTTTATTGCTTTTTGTTGTTTGCGGCGGTTTTATTTATTACAACACCAATGTGCTGAACACTTATCGTTCACCTAAAGCTGAACGTCACCTAAGTGGAGACTATGAAAAAAAATACAGAAAGTATTTGAATCAAATACAGCCCCGAATTACTGCAATCGATGTAAATGTTGATTTATATCCCTATGAAAGAAGCTGCCATTTAAAAGGAACATATGTAATAAAAAACAAATCCACTCAGCCGATTGATTCTGTAATCGTAACATTACCCGTTCAGGCCGAAATAAATGAATTGCAATTCTCCGGAACATCTAAAAAAGTTTTGGAAGATAAGGATCAGGGTTTTTATATATATTATTTATCCACTCCCCTTGCAGCAGGTGACAGCACCGTACTTTCCTTCAACGTAAACTATACAGCCAAAGGATTTCCAAATGACGGAGGAAGTACGATGGTTGTTTATAATGGCACCTTTATCAACAATGACCTAATGCCACAAATTGGGTATAGCGAAGGAGGCGAACTCACTGATGATGATCGCAGAAAGGAGGAGGGATTGCCCAAGAAATTATTCCGCATGAATCCAATTAACGATACGGCAGCTTATCAAAATACCTATTTAACAAGCGATGCTGATTGGATACGTTATAATGCAGTGGTAAGTACTGCCGCTGATCAGATTGCTATTTCACCAGGTTACCTGCAGAAAGAATGGATGCAAAACGGCAGAAGATATTTCCATTATAAAATGGATGTGCCTATTTGGAATTTTGTTTCTTTCTTAAGTGCACGCTATGAAGTGTTACGCGATAAATACAATGATGTCAACATTGAGATCTATTATCACAAAGGCCATGAATACGATATTAAACGAATGGTGAAAGGGATAAAAAAGACATTGGAATATTGCAATGCAAATTTCAGTCAATATCAACATAAGCAAGTGCGCATCATTGAGTTTCCGCGCTACCGGTTATTTGCACAATCATTTCCAAATACAATTCCATATTCAGAAGGGATTGGTTTTATTATGGATGTAGATAAGGAAAGCGATATTGACATGGCTTTTTATGTTACCTCACATGAAGTAGGTCATCAATGGTGGGGACATCAGGTTTGTGGCGCCAATGTACAAGGCGCAACAATGATGGTGGAAAGCATGGCACAGTATACAGCACTAATGGTGATGGAACATGAATATGGAAGTGCCCATATGGAAAAGTTTTTAAAATATGAACTGGACCGTTACCTGCGTGGGCGGTCACAAGAACGCAAACGTGAACTACCCATCATGCTCAATGAAAACCAGCAGTATATCCATTATCAGAAAGGAAGCTTGGTATTTTATGCATTGAAAGATTATATTGGTGAAGCTAATTTAAATAAAGCCTTATCCGAATTTGTAAAACAATACGCATTTAAAGACGGTCCTTATCCTACGAGTATTGATTTCCTGAAATATATTAAAGAAGTGACACCTGACAGCATGCAATATATTATCAAAGATTTATTTGAGACTATCACATTGTATAATAATAAAACCGGCGAAGTTTCATATTCAAAAACACCAGACGGCCAGTATAAAGTAAGCCTTGATGTAGAATGTAAAAAAGCAAGAGCTGATAGTATTGGTTATGAAAAAGAAACTCCTTTGCACGACTGGATTGATGTTGGCGTTTATACAAAAGGTTATGGTGAAGATGATTCATTAATATATATAACAAAAAAACTCATTACTAAAGAGAAGCAGCATTTTGATATCTGGGTAAAGCAAAAACCGACCAAAGCTGGTATTGATCCTTTGCATAAATTGATTGATCGCGATACGGAGGATAATTTGAAGAAGATTGATGGGGTTTAAATTGTCAAGCTCTTGTGATCGGCTTGTTAAATTTTAACAAATTTCACTGGCGCGCGATTGTATCGCGTGATCGCACTTTACTACAAAATTTGATATTCTTCGTCACGCGATGCAATCGCGCGCCAGTGTTGGGGTGAAAAGCACGCTAGTTTCCAACTATGTCATTCAGAAGGAAACTATTTGCAACCATCCTTGATGTTCATTTGAAACCAATGATATCACCTTACTATTAATCGAGTTTAGCAGAGTTTAAATAGATTCCTCCTGAAGGACAAAAAGGAAATTTTATTTTATTTCAAAAACTGCGTCTCCACCCATCCTTTTCCCCAATTTTCTTTTTCCTCTGTTGTCCATAATTCAGGATAAAACATTCGTTTTTGAAAACGCGGAGGTAAATATTTTTGCCAGTTTGTTCCGCCTGTTGCAGGGACATCATTTTTATCCTGTTGCAAATATTTTGCAGCCGAACGATAATGCACCAAAGGCCAGTTTACATTTACATTTACATCTAGCTGCTTTAATGCACTGATGAGGTCAGGATTTTTTTGATCGGCTGCTGATAATGCTTTATACTTTGCCCAGATGTTTTTGTTTTTATATTCATTCGCATGTTCGATAAAGAGTTCAGTATACTTTTTCTCAAACATTTTCAACGTCAATGTTTTTACTCCAGATGTAATTTCTGTTGCACCTTTCTTCCAATAGATCTGCTCATATAGCTCTTCAATGGTAGCTTTTTTTCCTTCAAATTGATCTCTGACATCCTTATCTACCAATCGAATAAAATCCGTACTACGCATTTCAATCAATCGATATTGCGCTGATTGAAATCCACTGGCAGGGAGCAACGACATACGATAACGAAGAAACTGTTCTTTCTCCATGCCATCACCCATGATGTCGAATGATTTCGTCAATGCTTCAAAATAACGGTTTACGCGCATCAATCGTTTTGCAAAATAATTCGGATCAAGCGCTGCTTTCCAGCCCATATCTTCTCCATTTGGCAAAACATATCTGCCATTGTGTGCAATCTGTTCTAACTCATGCAAACACAATTTGAAATATAACTCTGTTATCTGATGATAAACGATGAAAATATGTTCATCAGGAAAATCAGTCTTAGGATGCTGTAGGCTGAGTAGTGTATCAACATTTATATATTCCCAATACGATGTAACATTACTCGTAAGCAATCCATCCAGATAGGAATTCATATCCTGCCCGATGGCATTATATTTTTCCTGTAACTTACTTAAACGGTTTAAAGTATCATCCGGAAATTCCATAGTTTTAATTTAGCTGACTAAAATAGTCAACGAAATTGCAATTAGCGATTAAAAAACAATGATATTTATCATTCAATAAAAAAGGGGCTGAAGCCCCTTCTGATTTTTAATCGTCAAATAGAATTAATGACTAGCCATATTCGTAGTATCGGCTGGCGTTCCACCAGGAGAAGGCATCATGCCTAACTGTGTCATCATCTTACCTTCTTCCATATAACCCCAGTGCTCGACTCCTTTGCCATTTTCAAAGCGCACGATGTCAACGCCATTTACATCTATGCTTTTATTTGTTGGTGACATTTCTCCCATAGCGCCTGAATTTGTTCCTTTTAAATTAAAATGCATAATAACTACATCACCTTCGGCCCAAGTTCCCAGTACTGTATATTTCATATCAGGATAAGCGCCACGAAATATTTTAATCATGTCTTTCAATCCGGCAAGACCGGTAGTTTTAATCATTGGATCCTGCTGATGCTCAATCATATTTTCAGCAACATAATTCTCCAAACCCTCGGTATTACCTGTATTAAAAGCGTCATTCACTTTTTGAATGGCCTCTTTGTTTTTTGCCTCATCTCCAGTTTCTTCTTTGGTAGCAGAAATGCTGCAGGCAGCAAGGCTGAAAATTAAACAGACAGCCATTAGTTGTGTGATTTTTTGAATTTTCATTTTATTGGTTTTTAGTGGGTTAATGGCTGAAAAGTATTATTAATTATTCAGAAAACAAATTATTTTTTTTAAAATGGGTAAAAAAAAACGAGTAAATCGCTCTACCCGTTCCTTAAAGAATAGCTTTAAATATTAGTTTCTTCTGCCCATAAAAATCATAACGTAATACATCAACGTAGCAAGTGCAGCCAAAGCGGCAACAACGTATGTCATGGCAGCCCACCAAAGCGCATCCTTTGACTGTTCATGTTCCTGGGATGATGTTACACGGCTTGTTTCCAACCATACTAATGCTCTTCTGCTGGCATCAAATTCAACGGGTAAAGTGACAAAGCTGAATAATGTTGTTGCGGCAAACATCACAATGCCAAACAATAAAAGTGATGGAAATGTATTGACTAGCAATATACCACCTAACAGCACCCAATGCACCCATTTAGATGCAAAACTCACCACAGGCACCAAAGCGCTCCGAAGTTGCAACATGGTATAAGCCTTTGCATGTTGTACTGCGTGCCCACATTCATGAGCAGCTACGGCAGCGGAAGCAGCATTGCGTCCGTAAAAAACATCATGACTTAAATTCACTGTCTTATCAAGTGGATTATAATGATCTGTCAGTCGCCCTTCGACTGAAATAACTTTTACGTCGTTAATTCCACTGTCGTTCAACATCTTCTCAGCGATCTGCTGACCACTTAACCCGGAACTAATTGGCGTCTCTGAATACTTTGCAAATTTCTTCTTAAGCTGCATGCTAACGAGCCAGCCAATTACCATAAATACAATCGAAATCAAATAAATTCCCTGGTATGCCATTTTTTTATTTTATAGTTTGATATATATTATTGAACGAAGTAATCCTTTAAATCTTGTTTTTCTGACAACTTAATTGTCTCTTACATGAAAATCATGCCAGCAAAAATACTATGACAATCAGACACAATTGCTATTCCCATCGAAAAAATTTAATGGCCAGTGCGTAAATTCCAATACCCCAAGCTACAATAATCAAGAGCTGCACATAAATATCAGGCAGTGAAGCCCCATCAAAAGCGACTTTCCGCATGGCGTCATTCAAATAAGTTAAGGGTAATGCCCTGCAAATGGGTTGCAGCCAGGAAGGAAAAGCCTCAATGCCAAAAAAGGTCCCGGACAAAAGAAATTGTGGCAGCGTCACGATGTTGGCCAGTGGTGGAATTGTGCTTTCACTCTTGGCAATACCTGAAACGACAAAGCCAAATCCCATGAATACGATAAGTCCTAAAGCCGACAAGAGGAGCATATTGATGAAAGTGGTAAAGCCATGAATCAATGTAAAACCAAAGGCGAAATAACCAATCAAAATAAGAAACATGGAGCCAAGCAATGCAAAAACCAGCCTGCTGAGTGCTTCACCAAGGACAATGAAAGGCTTGCGAATAGGTGTTGCAAAAAAGCGTTTAATAACTAATGTTTGTCTTAAGTTATAAAAAACGAAAGCAGTTCCAAATACGCCACTGCTAAGTAGTGAAAATCCCAACTGACCCGGAAGAATAAAATCAATTGTTTTATATTCCCTTCCCTTAACGGTTGTTTCGCGGAGCTCTGCCATTGGGTGCATCACTTTTGCAGCATCGAGATTTGATTTATCAATGAGGTGTTCAAACATAGAGCGTGCAATTGTTCCCTTTTCCAAACTAGCAGTTGTTGTTTGCAGTTCGACAATATATGTTCTCACAGAATCCTTCATAACAGGAATAATGGTAAGGATTGCGTCCAAACTTCCCTTAGTCAGTTTCGAATGTTGTTCTTCATCACTCATGCTTTCAATCAATCCAATTGCAGGAATGAAATGTGCACGCATATAGATTGGATTTGCCTTATCACATTTGGAAGAAACGCCGACGTCCATCTTTATACCACCGCCTCCTATAAATCCGAAAACCAAAATAAAAATCAATGGAAAAACCAGCGTAAAAACTACGGCAGAAGGACTTCGTGTAATTGAACGAAAGCTTGCCCTGCTGATGGCAAACATAGCTTTTAGTTGACTATATTTTTTCACTGAAGATATTGTTTAATTAGTATCAACGAATTACGAATTTTTACGAATTTACTAATAGATGAAAGTTTAATTAATGAACTACCTAGTCAAACAATACATACAGCTGTAATTCAAGTTTTACGATTTTATTAGTATCAACGAATTACGAATTTTTACGAATATACTAATTGATGAACTTTAATTTGAGAATCAACTCTGCTAAACAATATATTTAGGTGATTCATATGTTCTAGGATTGGAATATTCTTAACAATTAGTAATTCGCTATTCCTTATTATTAGTAAATTAGTATTTATTTGTAATTCGCAGGTTTTTTTATTCGTAAATTAGTATTTATTCGTAATTCGCAGGTAGTAGTTCGCAGATTTAATTCATTCGTATATTCGTAATGATTAGTAATTCGTTGATGCTTATTCATCCTTCCACTCCTGTCCTGTAAGATTAAGAAACACATCTTCGAGGTTCGCTTTTTTAACTTCTTTAGTTCTTACAAAACCGGTTGCAACAAGATCATCAATCAATTTATCGGGTGTGTCTAATGCAATAATTTTCCCTAACTCCATCACAGCAACACGATCACATAATTGTTCTGCTTCATCCATGTAATGTGTTGTAATAACAACCGTAGCACCTTTATCCCTGATTGTGCGCACCAACTCCCATAAATTCCTTCTGGCCTGTGGATCTAAGCCAGTAGTTGGTTCATCCAGAAAAACAATTTTAGGCTCATTGATTAATGTTGTTGCGATAGAAAACCGTTGTTTCTGCCCACCTGACAATTCCTTGTATTTCGATTTTCCGCGATCTTCAAGGCCAACTAATTTCAACATTTCGTGAATGTTGATGGTCACATTATATAATCCGGCAAACAACATCAATAATTCAGCAAGTGTAAGACTTGGGTAATAACCGGCTGCCTGTAATTGCACACCTATGATTTGTTTAATTGCATTGGCATGTTTTTCAATATTCATACCAGCTACTGTAACATCACCAGAAGTTTTTTCCCGTAAAGTCTCAATAATTTCCAGCGTCGTAGTTTTTCCCGCACCATTAGGGCCTAGCAATCCGAAAATTTCACCTTCCATCACTTCAAAGGAAATGCCTTTCACCGCCTCAAAATCAGCATAACTTTTCGTGAGGTTGCTTACTTTGATGATAGAAGCAGCTTGCATCTTAACCATATATATTATCCTATGGCTTGTTTTAAGTCTTCGAGCAAATCATCAATATCTTCAATACCCACACTTAAACGAAGCAATGTATCAGTGACCCCTGCCTTATCTCTTTCCTCTTTGGGAATAGAAGCATGTGTCATCGATGCAGGATGGTTAATCAGTGATTCAACACCTCCCAATGATTCAGCCAATGAGAATACGGATGTGCGTGATGCCATTGCAAATGTATCTTCAACTGATGCATTTTTTAATGTGAACGAAATCATTCCGCCAAAATCGCGCATTTGTTTTTTAGCAATGGCATGATTTTTAAAATCTTCGAATCCGGGCCAATAAACTTTATTCACTTTAGGGTGATTGCGTAAAAAATGAGCCACCGCTTTTCCATTTGAACAATGACGCTCCATGCGAACATGCAATGTTTTAATTCCTCTTAACACCAGGAAACTATCCATCGGCCCCGGAACAGCACCGCAACTATTGTGAATAAAAGCAAGCTCATTATATATATTCTCACTATTGATACACAATGCTCCCATAATGACATCTGAATGTCCTCCCAGATATTTAGTTGCTGAATGCAAAACAATATCAGCACCCAGATCGAGCGGGTTTTGCAGGTATGGAGAAGCAAATGTATTATCAACTACCAACATCAATTTATTTTGCTTTGCAATTTCAGCACATCCTGCAATATCAATAATTCCCATGGTTGGATTGGTAGGCGTTTCCACCCAAAGCATTTTAGTATTTGCATTGATGTATTGCTTAATATTTGACACATCATACATATTCACAAAATGAAACTTAATACCAAAATGTGCAAATACTTTAGTGAACATGCGGTAACTGCCACCATATATATCATTTGTTGCAATAACTTCATCGCCAGGGCGCAATAACTTGATGATTGCATCACTGGCACCCATACCACTGCTGAAGCAGAGTGCGAATTGGGCATTCTCTAATGCGGCAATATTTTTTTCCAATGCTGAACGCGTTGGGTTTTTCCCACGTGCATAAGCATAGCCTTTATGCTTTCCAGGAGATGCCTGAACATAGGTTGAAGTTTGATAAATGGGAGTCATGATTGCTCCTGTGGCAGGGTCCGGTTCCTGACCGGCATGGATGGCTTTGGTGCCAAATTTCATCTTGTTGTTTTTCATTGGGCGCAAAGGTAAATTTAAAATTATCAACGAATTACGAATCTATACGAATTTAAAATTATCAACGAATTACGAATCTGTACGAATTTACGAATAGATTATTCTTCAAATATGAGGACTGTTAACCCTGGATTCAATTCTAATCTTGAATGGTGGTTTAATTTGCTAAAGAAACAACGAGTTATGTAAACGAAGAACTTTTCTGTTGAAAAAGTTGTCCCCTTGAACCAATTAAATGACAACTATTAACTCAATAACCTAGTTACTTTCCCATGCATTAAAAAGTTCATTGAGAAAAAGATTTTCCTTGTGTGAAACATCTTTATCAGCAATAACGAGTTTCACAGCAAAATCGATAAAATGGTTTCTATCCTTGACATTAGAATCCAGGTAAAAACTGTTCATGGCATTGTTAAAGTGAATCGGATAGTCTTCAGGTTTAATGTTTCGTACTATTTCAGTTTCAGCATCAAAGTCAATGTCATCATTAAAATGCTCCGACATATACTTACGGATAATCTTCAGCTCAGCCAGGTTCGTTTGACCGTCAACGGCAGATAAAATCATGAGCATATGATAACCGGCAACTGTTTTTGAAAATAGCATAAATTTAATTGATCACTTTTGGTAAAAATATTAAAACTCAGCAGAAATCACAGGCATTATGCTAAAAATCATAAAGAATTGGGTCAATTCCGTAAATAAACGCAACATATCCTGATTTTCTGCTGTTTAAGGATTGGCCGGGAAGCCCTGCAAAACGTCAGAAATTTTATTATGTTTGCCCCTTCAAAATTGGTCGAGTGGCCGAGCGGTTAGGCAGAGGTCTGCAAAACCTTGTACAGCGGTTCAAATCCGCTCTCGACCTCCGAGGTACTTATTTTAAAAACCGAAGCCTGCTAATTGATTGATTAGCAGGCTTTCATTTTTTCGGACTTTTGGATAAAACCATTTAAATACCCCCATTTGTTTCACCTTGATTGTAAAATGTTTCACCTATTTGTTCAACAGTTGTAGATTGTATTTTTCTGGCAAACTCAACAATCTTTTCAGCTGAACAATAGTAATCATCAGGTACCAACATTCCTGTTTCTTCAGTGATATATAAAATTGCATAATTTCCGGGACTGCTAACCGGCAAATTTTTTTGGGTAAAAATCCAGCTCGTCCTCGATATCATTATATTCTTCAAAATCAGGT
Organism: Bacteroidota bacterium; assembly: GCA_031418215.1. Taxonomy (GTDB): domain Bacteria; phylum Bacteroidota; class Bacteroidia; order AKYH767-A; family OLB10; genus JANOXC01. The sequence continues at coordinate 12,313 of JANOXC010000096.1, read as the reverse complement.
TTCCAAACTGGATCATTCACTTGTTCTACGATAAATTCGCCAACAATATTATCCATCATTTTATTGGCATTAGCATTTTTACCTCCTGAAAGAATGCTCAAACCCGCATAATTTCATATTACAAAGTTCCATTAGTTTGCGGAAAAGATTCGGATATTGGATGTGGCAGCCGGATAATATCTATTTTTATTGAAAATAAAATTATATGCAGGTTAATAAAATTTATTTATTGGTTTTCCTAATGGCTTCCGTACTGTCCACTCACGCTCAATCGGGTTCTATTGACCTTTCATTCGGAACGGGAGGAAAGGTGGTTACTGATTTTGGAACTTACTATGATTTTGGTCGCTCAGTTGCTATTCAGCAGGATGGGAAATTAGTGGTTGGCGGAACCAGCAGTGCGAGTTTTGCATTAGCCCGATATAATACAGACGGAACGCTTGATGGCGGATTCGGCATTGGCGGAATTGTAACTAATACCTTTCTAAACGAGACCACCAATGGCAGCTCAATAACCATTCAGCCCGATGGTAAAATTATTCTTGCGGGATTGGTTGGTTCATCGGTTGGGAATAACTTCGCATGTGCCCGGTTCGATACCACCGGAAACCTTGATTTATCCTTTGGATTCAATGGCTGGGTTACAAGCAATTTAGGAAATTCGGGAGCTGACCATGCCAATGCTATGGTACTGTTAAGCAACGGTGTGATTTTGCTGGCAGGTGAAAGTAATATAGGAGTAAATTCTGATTTTGGATTAATTGCAATTGGAAATTCTGCCTTCGGCACAGGAGGTATTGTAACTACGGATTTCAATGGCAATAATGATGTTGCTACTGCAATGACTGTTCAGCGTGATGGTAAAATCCTGGTTGGAGGTTATACTTACAGTGTATTGAATAATGACGACTTTGCACTGGCCCGTTACGACACTAACGGTGTGCTTGATAATTCATTCGGTATTAATGGAAGAGTGATTGCAGGAGATACAAACATAAATGATGGTGCCTTTGCGATAGCTGCGCAGCAGGATGGTCATATCCTCCTCGCAGGTTATAGTACCGCATCAGATGATATATCACTGTTGCAATTTAACAGTGATGGAAGCATAGATAGTTCTTTCGGCTCAGGCGGGATGGTAATTACCAATGTTCTTGGTATAGATGCAAGTTTCGGGCTTGCACTGCAAAAGGATGGTAAAATATTATTATGCGGTGAATCAGGAAACGGGGCTAACTACCGGTTCGTTATTGCACGATATAACAAAGATGGCACTCTTGATACCTCTTTCAGTCTTGATGGTATTGAAACCACCTCTTTCGGAACCGGGGTAAGTGTTTCCGGCAGGTCGTTGTTAATACAGAACGATGGTAAAATTGTTGTAGCTGGACATAAGGTGGTGAGTAACGTTTATGATTTTGCGTTAGCCCGTTATAATTCCTGTTATGCCTATTTTACTGTTTCGCCTGATACAATTCCTCACAATTGGTTATTGATGGATGATTCACGAGGCACACCTCCTTTTACTTATCTATGGGAGTGGGGAGATGGTACTACTTCTACCAGTGCCACTCCTTCACATACTTACATTAATCCGGGCTATTATGCTATTTGCCTCACCATAACAGATTCGAATAATTGCGTAAGCACTTATTGTGATTCGTCCAATTACCTGAATCGGGGAGATGCAGGAGCTGCTATTATCACTATATCCGTAGTACCTTATACACCTGTAAATGTTTATGAGATTAGCCATTCACCTTTTAATTATATATATCCCAATCCAGCTGCTGATTATCTTAATATTGTTGGAGAGTGCACAGGGCCCATAAAAGTGTATGATATGTTAGGGAAAAAATTAATGGAAAACTACTTACAATTTACCACGCCTGGCATACACCACCTAGATATTGCTGTATTACAACCCGGTGTTTATATTCTTAATACCGGATTAGCGAATTATAAATTTATTAAACAGTAACCTAATTAGGACGGGCCAGACTGCGATGTGTAAAGAAACAGATTGTTTCGTGCCTCCCAATGACGGGTAGGAAAACCTTAACTGTTATTGCTAAAATAATGTTCTGCCAGACAATGTTCCGGGCTGAACTTCATTTTGTGTTTCGCCTTTTGCTTCACCATTCGAAACAAGCATAAAAAACTAAGCATATCTATTTGATTTAAAGCTATTTGTATTAGACTAAAAAGTTCATTCAAATCCGCTCTCGACCTCAACAAAACCCTGAAGCGTAGCTTCGGGGTTTTTCTTTTTAGCAATGCAAACAGTTTTCGCTTGTGATTGCATAAAAAGAAAACCCCGAGACATCGAAAATAGCTGGGCTTTGTTGAAGGGCATCCTCTCTCCGGATTCATTGCAAATACATCCGTTCATCAATCCAAAACATCAGCTTTTTGACCTCACCCCAACCCCTCTCCAAGGGAGAGGGACTATTTATTGATGGGTGGGTTTGAAGATGGTTTTACATCCTTGATTCATTACAAAATAAATTCGAACATCATAGGCAATAAATAGAAAATTCATCATCACTATGTCAAAAAAAACAGCGCTTTTTTAAATTAGTAAAAGCTTATTAATATTATTCATCTTCGACTCTTTTCATCTTTTTAAAAAGACAAAATCGGTGATTTCAGCACATCTGCAGTTTTATTTGTTAAAACATGCAACTGTTTACGCTTTAGACGTATAAAAAGATTGTTACTTCTATACTATGCAAACTCGAATTAAAATACTCGTACAAATCCTGTTTTTTCTCTTTGTTACAATTACGACAAAAGCACAGGATACGCTTAACTACGACGCCATGTCGCTCAGCGATCTGATGAATATCAAAATAAAAGTGGCTTCTGTAAAGGGGTTATCCGCTGCTGAGTCGCCGGGAATTATTACGGTGATCACGGGTGAGGAGGTTAGGGCCAGTGGTGCTCGCGACTTAATGGACGTTCTTGAGACGGTACCGGGTTTTGATTTTGGAATGGATGTAGAGGGAGTTGTTGGTTTGGGAGTAAGAGGCAATTGGGCACATGAAGGAAAAGCCTTGTTGCTTATTGACGGACAAGTGATGAATGAAGGATTGTATTCAACCTTGCAGTTTGGCAATCATTATCCGCTTACTAATATTAAACGAATTGAGATCATACGCGGCCCCGGATCGGTAATATATGGTGATTATGCCGAATACACTGTCATCAACATCATCACACAAACACCTGCAGAAATAAACGGTGTAGGTGCTTCCTTGATATATGGACAAATGAAGGAAAGTTTTGCACGCAAAGGAGGCACTTTTTGTGCAGGAAAAGCATTTCGGGATTTTGAATTCGACATAAAAGGAAGTTACCTTGAAGGTAACCGCAGCGATGATATATATAGAGATGCTTTTGGGTACTCCTATGATCTTACAAGTCAATCGCAACTTAATAACAGCTTTTTGAATATTGGAATGAGATATAAAAATTTATCTATCCGTGCAATCTCGGATATATATATGAATTCCTCTGCTGATGAATACCAGCAAATTAGTGATAAGCCTTATATACACAAATTCAATAGCTATTTCACAGAACTAAAACACCAGCTTGAAATTTCAGACAAATATCATTTGGTAACATGGCTTACCTTCAAACAACAATCGCCCTGGAATGTTAAAAGTGCGAATGAGGAAAGTCATAAATTCTATGATATAACTAACCAACGCTATACAGCAAACAGTCAACTGCAATGGGACCCTACAGTTAATATAAACTTTACCTTCGGTATAGAAGCGTTTCATGATTACTCGAAAGACAATGCTCCCGATGCGGTTTTTTCCAGCACACAAAAAAATACACTTATATATAATAACACCGCCTTTTACGGGCAATTCCTTTGGAAAAATAAAATTGCAACCCTTACAATGGGAGTGAGGCAAAACTACAACAGCAACTATCAGTCGAATTTTGTCCCACGATTTGGAATTACACGCAGCATTGGTGCTTTTCATTTCAAGGCGCTTTACAGTGTGGCATACAGGGCACCAGGTGCAGAAAATATTGATTTGGGCTCAGACATTAAGCCTGAAAAAACTGCTATAATGGAATTTGAAGCTGGATGCCAAATCAACAAACATTTATATTTTGTTGTGAATGCTTATGACATTGAGACAAAAAGTCCAATCATTTATTACTATGATACGGTGGTCAACAATGACGCATATGTAAATAAAAACTCAACGGGTACACAAGGAATAGAGACAGAATTAAAGTATAAAAATCATCGCACACAAATAAGAACAGGATATGCTTTATATTCTGCTGCTAATAAAGAGGTGTTGGATGAGTATGCTGTACCTGGAAAGGCTGCCTCATTGCTTGGCCTTCCAAATCATAAAGCATACTTTGTTATTTCAACAAATGTCAGTCGCAATTTAAATATTACGGCTGAAGCTATCGTAAGGGGAAAACGTTATTTTATTAAGTCATTGAATACTGCGAGTGAACCAATATACAGTTCTGAAGCGCGTAATTTCAGGATAAACGTCAACGCTGAAGTTCCACATTTCCTACATCAAAATATTTCCTTATCTGTTGGAATATATAATCTATTTGATCTGAAGGAATTTTATATGCAACCTTATAATAGTCTTCACGCCCCGCTTCCGGGGACCGGACGTGAAATAATGATTAAGATTAGTTATCGTTGGAATGACCCCCAGAAATAAATAAGCAGTGAAGTCACAAAATAAACGCACTATCTTTTCAAGGCTGAGCATTATGCTTGCAGTCATGGTTGCTTTATTGCTTCCCGCCTCCTTTCGTCTTGATGAGAATCAGGATGAAAATATGATAAAGGCACTTTTTGTTTACAATTTTACTAAACAAATTGAATGGCCTCAAGGTAAAATTACTGATCATTTTGTGATTGGTGTTGTTGGAAAATCTCTTGTTTACGAACGGCTGTATGACATTCTAAAAAACCGGAAAATAAAAAACCTTCCTGTTGAAATCCGTCGGTTTTCTTCAACAAACAAAATAAAAGAATTCGATATGCTTTACATCACCAATGGAGAGAAAGAATATTTAAAGATGTATGGTGATTTAAACGACCCTTATGGAGTATTGATTATCACCGAAGAAAAGGGAAATACAATTCAAAACTTCTGCATTAATATTATTGAAAAAGACGAGCGAATGAAATTTGAATTAAATGAATCATCACTTAAAAAATATGGCTTCAAAATATCTAACCAGCTTTACGAATTAGCGGCGGCATCAAAATAAATTACAACGTCATGAAAAAAGAAAACGCATTTAAGAAGATTGACCGGAAAATCTATTTGGTATTCCTGGCTGTTGTTGCGATTGCTTTTTTTAATGCTGTATTCAGCAGTTATACCATATTACAAAGTCAACGTACTTCAAAGGAGATTGTCAGTAACATGAATCCTTCTATGGAAGCGCTTTCGCAATTAAATCTGTTGGTAACAAAATCAAGAATGTTAACTACCAATTGGGTTTACCTTCCTTCAAATTCATTAGAAAAAGAAGTTATCAATAATCTTAACAACAATGACTATGCCCCTTTAAAAATAAGGTTGCAGTCGCTGATGAAAAAGTGGTCAAACAATAAAATGATTTCTGACGTGAATGGTGTTTTGACCGACTATGATAAGCTTAAGGAAAATCAGCAGTCAATCATGAAACGGCTTGCTTCATTTGATGATTACCAGGACCCTATGAAAAAATTTGAAGCCTTAGAAATACTGGAAAGCACCATCATTCCCAACTCTGAATCAATTGACTTGCGTTTGAAAAATATTATAATGGAACAAAAGGCTGAGACAAAAGTAAAGCAGGATCAAATGTTACAGCAATTAAACACTTTAATGATTGTTGTATTTGGTATTGCCATTTTGATTGTGGGTTCACTATTCTTTGCTGCTTTCGTGTTATCCCGCTCTTTTATTGTTCCTGTGATGCGTGTTCGGGAAATCATTCTTGACATGAGTAAAGGAAGACTGCCTGAATATCGAATGCGCATTCCTAAAAATGCTGTTGGTGAAATGCTAATGGCGTTAAAATTACTGACAGAAAGCGCCAAGCGCACTTCTCATTTTGCAGAAGAGATAGGAAAGGGAAATTTGGAGGTGCCTTTTGAACCACTTAGCGATGATGATGAACATGGACATGCCTTATTGGCCATGCGAAAAAGCATTAAAGCAGCCGGAGATTTGGAAGCAGAGCATGCGTGGATCAATGAAGGTCTTGCGCGTTTGAATAATATAATGCGCAGCACATCAGATGATTTCACAAAGTTACTGGACAACATCATCAACCTGCTTGCCGAATATCTTAATGTGCAACAATCAGCTATTTTCCTGCTTAATAACGACAATATGGAAGAGATGCATATACAACTAGGGGCTCATTATGCTTTAAATAATAAATTAATAAACTGTAAGCGTTTTGAGTTAAAAGAAGGATTGGTAGGTCAGGCAATTGCATCAAATCGATTAATTGATATTGAAGATATAGCAGACCCATTTTTTACCATCGACATGGGTCTAGGTCAAAGTACTACTTGTAACCTGATGATTGTACCATTGGCAACGAGTGGCAAAGTAGTTGGGGCCATTGCTGTTGCCTCTCTCAAAAAAATGAGTGCCAAACAAAAAGAGTTGATACAAAAAATTGCAGAACCTGTGGCAGCCAGTCTATACAATGTGCGCGCTAACCTTATTACTACACAATTACTGGAGGAATCACGTAAACAAGCTGATGAATTAGCTGCACAAGAGCAGGAATTAAGAACAATTAATCAACAGCTCACGAAAAAATCTTTGGCGCTTGTTTCATCTGAAGAAGAATTACGCACCCAACAGAATGAGTTAAAACAAGTAAACAGCAGACTTAAAGAAAAAGCGCAGCTCCTTGAAGAAAACAATTTAGCTATTGAAGATGCCAGGCAAAGTCTGTTTTTTAAAGCAGAACAACTGGAACAAAGCAATAAATATAAATCTGCTTTCCTGGCGAACATGTCGCATGAATTAAGAACACCATTAAATAGCATTCTCATTCTCGCAAAAATTCTGGCGGATAATAAAAATAATACATTGAATGAAAAGCAGATTGAGCATGCTAATGTCATTTACAAGTCAGGCAGTGATTTGCTAGAATTAATCAATGACATACTTGATCTATCAAAGGTAGAGGCCGGTAAGCTTGAATTGCAATCAGAGCTCTTTTCGATAAGTGAAATGGCTGATGATATGCAACTACTATTCGGCGAATTAGCTCTTGACAAACAGATTACTTTTAACATTTCTTACTCAATACCAAAAACCTCACAGCTTAATACAGATAAGGGTCGTGTTGAGCAAATTTTAAAAAACTTGATTAGCAATGCTCTTAAGTTCACCTATGCAGGAGGTGAAGTGAATTTGCTTTTTTATGCTGCTCCAAATGAAAGCATTTTTAAAAATGCAAAATTGTTAGGTGAAAATAATGTGCTTGCGATTACAGTACAGGATAATGGTATCGGTATTCCGAAAGAAAAACAATCATTGGTATTTGAAGCATTTAAACAGGCTGACGGATCAACAAGCCGCAGTTATGGCGGAACAGGTTTAGGACTATCTATTTGTCTTGAACTGGCGCAACTTTTAGGTGGAGAAATTCAATTAAAAAGTGAGGCAGGAAAAGGCAGTGAGTTTATTTTATATATTCCTTTTAATAACGATTTTGCAAATCATGATACACAAACAAACAATCAAAAAATAAAACTGCTGTTTGATTCATCGAATGGTGTGGAAAAATCAACCATTGTCCTGCGTGATGATAGAGGCTCTTTAGTTGGGACAGATAAAAAAGTACTGATCATAGAAGATGATTACATTTTTGCACAAATGCTGGTAAACAAATGCCATTTACACGGCATGAAAGCCATCGTGGCGACACAGGGTGATGTCGGCCTGGCGTATACTAAATACTATTCGCCACATGCCATTATCCTTGACATGCGATTACCGGTAATGGATGGATGGACGGTACTACAGCATATAAAATCCGATGACCAATTAAAACACATACCCATTCATGTTGTTTCTTCAACTGATAAGAAAATTTTAAGCAATGAAATGGGAGCAGAAAGTTTTTGCAGAAAACCTGCAGGAAGTGATGAATTAAATTCTTTGTTCAAACGAATTAGTGATAATATGAATTTTAAAATTGAAAATATTCTTGCATTTGGGAAGAATTCAGAAAAATTAAATGACTTACTGTTTCAGATCAGTAATACCAAATCAAAAGTTTATTGTGAATATATCACGGAATACGAAAACTGTTTAAGCAAATTAAGTTCCGACAATAACTATAAGTGTATCATCATAGATCAGTCAACCAAAATCAATGATGAAGAACAAGAATTTATAATTACCGCTACAAATCAATTAAACATTCCTTTGATTTATCTCGACGGGAATCCTGATGAATGCCTTCGGGAAATCACAACCGTTTTAAATGGCGCAACACCGTATATAGAAAACAATGATAGCACATCCCAACATTTAACCATTTCATTGCAGGGTGATTCAGGAAATCGAATGAAAGAAATGCTGAACGGAAAAACAGTTTTGCTTGTTGATGACGATATGCGCAATATATATTCCATGACTAACATTATGGAACAAGAAGGCATGATCATTATTGGTGCTATAAATGGACAGGAAGCACTTGACAAACTAAACACGAAAACGGTAATTGATATTATTCTGATGGATATAATGATGCCTGGCATGAATGGCTATGAAGCGATGGCAGAAATTAAAAAAAATTCATTATTTGATAATATTCCTATCATCGCACTTACAGCCAATGCCATGAATGGTGATCGCGAAAAATGCATTGCAGCCGGGGCTTCTGACTATATCACCAAACCTGTTAATATCACCACACTTCTTTCTTTGATGCAAGCCTGGCTTTATAAATAACTGCTTTTCCGGCTTTCAATTATGGTTTTTACTATAAAGGGTTGCCTTTAAATTCATGCGATAAGCTGAAGTTTTAATATTTTACAAAAAGGCAAGAACATTTTGTGTATTTTAGTCATCAAATTCACATTATATGATCCGTTATATATATATAATATTGGTTTTCATTTTTGCAAACGCTCCTACACAAGCGCAAAATGATCATCGTTTAACAGAAACAGAAAAGCTGCAATTACCTGCATACAATGACTGGAGAAGCAGCCAGACACCCGGCATTATATCAATATTGCCACCTTCAAGCCCCGTAAGAACAATTGCCGAATGGGAAGAATTGCAGGGCCTTCTTATTACCTGGAAATCCTATTCATCTATGCTTCGTGAAATTGTCAGGGCTGCAAGACTTGAGTGCAAGGTAATTTTATTGTATGAATCGCCCGATAATGTAGCAAGTATTACCTCCTATCTAACCGCTGGAGGTGTTGATACGTCGAATGTACAGTTTGTCAACACACCACTAAATTCTGTTTGGTCGAGAGACTTTGGACCCTGGAGTGCTTACACGAATGATGTAGATACACTTATTACCATTGACTGGATATATAATCGTCCGCGGCCCGATGATGACGCCGTTCCAATAGCCATTTCCAACCTGCTTGGTACGTCTTTATACCAAACCACAACTGCACCATGGGACCTTGTTCATACCGGAGGAAATTTTATGTGCGACGGATTGGGTACAGGATTTTCATCAAACCTGATATTAACTGACAATAGTTTAGCAGGCGGATTCAATGTAAGCCACACATCTGCAGAGATTGATACGATCATGTCACGCTTTATGGGTATTAGCAGATATATTAAGATGACTACTTTACCTTATGATAACATTCATCATATTGACATGCACATGAAACTACTCGATGAAGAAACGTTGCTGATGGGTCAATATCCGCCCGGCATGGCTGACGGACCTCAAATTGAAGCAAACCTTCAATATATATTATCAAACTACATGAGTTGTTATGGCACGCCCTACAAAGTAATACGTATGCCTATGCCACCGGATAATGGTTTGTACCCCCCTTCATCAGGCGCAGATTATTTTACTTACACCAATTCTTCTTTTATTAATAAAACTTTGATTGTACCAACTTACAATATTCCCCAGGATACAACTGCTTTAAGGATTTACAGAGAAGGTTTACCGGGCTACAAAATTGTTGGTATTAATTCTCTCAGCAGTATTCCCGCACTGGGTGCATTGCATTGCATTACGAAAGAACTGGGAACAAATGATCCATTGTTGATTTCACACCAAGCCTTGTCAAATACAACAGATACAGTTAACGATTATGTAATAACAGCAAGGATTCAACATCGTACAGGAATCGCCAATGCTTATATATATTACAGGACTGATACTTCCCAGGCTTATGTTTCCACTCCCATGTCACCAATAAGCTCAACAGCAAATTGGAGTGGGCAAATACCTGCGCAGCCGGCAGGCAGCACAGTATATTATTATATTTCTGCTGATGCAGTATCAGGCAAGCAACAAGTTCGCCCAATGCCTGCACCAACCGGTTATTGGAAATTCGATGTAATACTGCCTACTGCAATTCAAGAAAACATTTATTCTGCAAATATGTTACCTGCTTACCCTAATCCTTCAAAAGGTATAACTTGTATTCCTATTCATCTGGCTTCATCAGCAAAAATTTATGCTGAATTTACAGATGTAAACGGAAAGATCGTTCTGCCAATTTACGAGGGGATAATGAAAAGTGGGGAACAAAACCTTTTTGTGAATACAGACCAATTACCAAGTGGTGTTTATCTTTTCCGTATTAAATCAGCAACCTTTGTTCAGCAGCAAAAATTAATGGTGAAGTAGTTTCATGTTTTAAGCTAATAAGGGGCATACCTTTTACAGATTATTAATTTGATTTCAAGGTTAATATGTAACATTCCTCCTTAACCACAAAGTTAGCCCGCAACAAGCCCATTAACAAAACTGTTAAATCAATAACAAACTGGTACGAAAATATAATTGTCTAATACCTGACCAAATATTCTCAAAGAATATTACATTTATAATTTAAACTTAGACATAAAAACCATCCTATCAAAACATATTATGAAAATACCTGTATCAACAATCAGATGTCAGATAGCCCTCTTTTTTCTATTGCTATTGTCATTTACAATTTCCAATTCAATAAAAGCTCAGAATATTGTGGAGATCGGACTTTGTGCTGGATGGCCAGGAACACATGTAGTTTCTAGTCTTGCTCCAAGTGATGCAGTGCCATATAATTACAATGATAAGTCTGTTCACCTCCATTAGGTATATACAGCTCAGGAACTTAACAAGGTGGCGCAGGTACTGCTTTTTTTATTGATAGCATTGGCTGGTATGTTGTATCCCAAATAGCAGGGCCCCTTAAAAATTATTCCATTAAAATGAAAAACACTACAGCAACTAATACACAAGTTTACGATGATATTGGACTCATCACAATTGTGAATTTAGTTAATCTTAATCCTGCTACAGATACGGGATGGTAAATGATTAAATTGAATAATTTGATACAGTGGAATGTCGTAAGTAATTTGCTTATTGATGTTAGCTGGGGTGTAAATCCTTCAAGCAGTGCTACTGGAACAATAAGGCATTATAGTCTTGGAGATCCAAATGAAACAATACTAATCAAATCTAACATTTCCAATCAGTGCGGTACTACTCCTCCTCTAACAGCTTTTTTCATGCCTTATTTGCGCTTAGTCCCGTTACCGGCAGTTGACATTAATGAGCTGCATTCATCACTAATTTCAGTTTTACCTAATCCAACTAATGGAATAATTACCCTTGATTTGGGCCGGGAGTTTCATAACATAGCATTAAAAGCAAGAACGATAACAGGGCAACTTGCCTACAATGATGTTTATGAAAATACTGATAAAATAAATTGGGACTTCAAAGCAATGCCAGGAATGTATTTCCTATAAATTACATGTGATGGCAAATCAAACACAGTGAAAGTTATGAAACAATAGGACATTTATGTTATACTTTAATTTTATTATTAATTCATATAAGAAAAGTTCCTACCCAGTTATTTTATTTGATGACTTTTTTTACTAGTATAGTAATATTGATTTTACAATTAGTGATTGATTAAACATCTTTTATCATTAGTGTCCGGTTAAAATTTCTAAAATCTTCATAATGCATTGGTTATTAATAAAATACATGAGTATAATTTTTTTTCGATTTCATTTGTGGACTAAAAACTCCATAAATGAATCAGGGCCAAATAGTTCTTTCC
>JANOXC010000095.1:0-2772 GCA_031418215.1 Bacteroidota bacterium | reverse complement strand
TTTTACAATACAAAAATCCATCCCGCACATCGCATAGCCAACCATAATATCTATGATCAACTTATTTTAGATGAAGTTGTTGGTCGTGCCTCACATGAAACCGGTCATCACCGTGTAGCAATGGCTGGCTGCAGTTTTGGAGGTTATCATGCCATCAATTTTGCCTTCCGTCATCCCGATCGCGTAAGCCATGTTTTTAGTATGGGTGGTGCATTCGATATTAAGAATCACATGGATGGATATTATGATGATACGGTTTTTTACAATAACCCGGTTGACTACCTGCCAGGATTAAATGATGAGAATTTATACCGCATGGGGATTGTGATTGGCGCCGGTGAGCATGATTTCTGTCTTCCTCAAAACTATCGTTTAGCTGAAATCATGAGCAAAAAAGGAATGAATTACTGGCTTGATGTACGCCATAATGAAGTACATGACTGGCCGGCATGGCGCATGATGCTTCCGGATTACCTTGGCAGAATGGGTCTTTAAGAAAATTATCTAACACTAAAAAAAACAACTTTAAAATACTAATTATTAAAAAAATACAGATGAAAAAAATCGGAATTTTACACGGACAGGAGCGCAGCTTCCCTGAAGCATTGGTTGCAAGAATCAATGAGAAAAATGTTAAAGGCATCATGGCAGAGCCTGTGAGAATTGACAAATTAATGCAGGCTGAGGATTCAGGCTATGCAGTAATTGTGGATCGTATATCACAAGATGTTCCTTTCTATCGCGCATTTTTGAAGAATGCCGCTATATGTGGAACAGCAGTTATCAATAACCCATTTTGGTGGAGTGCTGATGAGAAGTTTTTCAATAATGCATTAGCAGTTAAAGTTGGAGTACCTGTTCCAAAAACAGCGTTGATACCATCTAACCAATGGCCTACCGATACCAATGAAAAATCATTCAGCAACTTAGTAATGCCATTGGACTGGCCAGCTATTTTTGAATATACCGGTTTCCCTGCCTATATGAAACCGCACAGTGGTGGTGGTTGGAAAAGCGTTTACCGTTTAGCAAATGCTGATGAGTTTTACCAGGCACATCAAACAACCGGACAATTGGTAATGATGTTGCAGGAAGAAATCGTTTTCCAATCTTACTATCGTTGCTATTGCATTGGTCAGAAAGAAGTGCGTATCATGGAATATGAGCCACGCAACCCGCATCATTTGCGTTATGTACATAATTTTTTCAATGATGATAAAAAGATCATTGACACTATCCATGATTATACCCTTCGTTTAAATGAGGCGTTAGGTTATGATTTTAACACCGTTGAATTCGCTGTTCGTGATGGTATTCCTTATGCAATCGATTTCTGTAATCCTGCACCTGATGCTGATATCAATTCAGTTGGACAAGTAAATTTTGACTGGGTAATCGAAACAGCTGCCAACCTTTGCATTCAAAAAGCAAAAGATCATAAAGAAGGTGGCGATAATCTTACCTGGGGAACATATCTGAAAAATGCTACAGAAGGCAAAGGGATGAGTATGCCGGCAAAAGCAGGGAAGATCAAAAAGTCAGTTGCTGAAAAAGTTTAATCGTTTACTTCAATGAAGCATCATTGAATTTGATTAATATTTAACATTAAAGCCCGGTGAATGCCGGGCTTTTTTTATTATTGCAGTGGTCAATGAAGAATAAGCTATATATATATTTTCTATTTGTAAACATTATTCTTTCAGGATATTACCTCGATATTTGGCATAATGCCAATACTGTTTCACGGTTATTGCCGGTAAAAACATTGGTAGAAGACGGAACCTGGTGCATCGACAAATACCATGAGCAAACGATTGATAAAGCATTAATCAATGGACATTACTATTCAGAAAAAGCACCACTCCCTGCATTCATTGTAACCCCATTTTACTTTTTGGCCTATCATTCCGGACTGAGTAACGAAATGCAAGATGACAACTGCCTTTTCCTGCTCGGCTCCATTCTTATTGGAATGATTCCTTTCTTATTAATAGTCATGTTGCTCTTTCATTCATTAGTCGCAAAGCAATGGAATATATATAAAGCCATGCTTGTGAGCTTGCTGTTATGCTACTCTACTTTTGTATTTATTTATGCAGGAACACCTTTCAGTCATGTTATGGCTGCACTGTGGGTGTTGCTTAGTTTTATTTTCTTAAAGGAGAAGAAAAAGTATTTTCTTGCCGGGTTATTTTCCGGCTTTGCCTTTCTGACAGAATACCCTACTGGCTTAATACTTCTTATCTGGCCATTGCTATTGTATCTGCAAAACAGAAAAATACAAGAGCTTGTCCAGTTTTATAGCGGCGTATTGCCATCAATTATTATCCAACTTGTATATAATTACTCATTTACAGGAAATCCAATTGATATGCTATACAATCATCAGGCTATCGATTTTTATCATGATCCGAATACCTTTATCGGATTTGCATTGCCTATCCCGGAAGCCATGTGGAAACTATTATTTGGTTTTTATCGCGGGCTCTTCTTTCATGCTCCTGTACTTATAATTATTGTTTGGCTGATGTTAAAGGAGTTCATTAAGTCGCCTTCTACAACCATCAAGAATTTCGTCTTTCCTTTATTTATTTGCAGCTATTTACTTTTTAGTTCCTACCGTGTATGGTATGGTGGATGGTGTTTTGGTCCTAGGCATTTTGTGCCAATAACTGTTTTGCTGTTGTATTGCTATGCAAAGGATTTGGAATTGAAAGGCATTAAAGGATTGATGATAACCTTGCTTTCTTTAATGGGGCTCTTCTATGTATG
>JANOXC010000094.1:0-6986 GCA_031418215.1 Bacteroidota bacterium | reverse complement strand
AAAAAGGCGCATCCGCCACCACTATTAATTGCTTAAGTTTTCATATGCCAACTACCCCAAAATTTGACCGAATCAAAATCACTGTCCCTGCCTGTAGGTTCTAAGTTTTTATGCCTAATTTAGTCGGACAATAATGAAAATTAATATTTAAATTAATCCTTCCTAACCGTTTTTAATGTAAGCAGGTTCATAGCGTTGTTTTTTAAATCGTGGATATTGTTTTGATATAATCTCAACACACGATCATAATAAAGCACAACAGCAGGTGATTGATCCATTATCAACTGATCCATTTTCCGATAAATGACAAATCGTACTGAATCATTAGTCTGCGACATTGCCAGTTCATATAATCGATCATAATCTGCATTTTTAAAATGCGTGTAGTTGGGTCCGTTGGGTGCAAAATTCTTGGAGTAAAAAAGGGAAAGATAATTTTCAGCATCTGCATAATCAGCAACCCAAGAACCTCTGAAAAACAACAATTCCTGCTTGGCTACCATCTGCCGATGTTGAGCTGCCTGGTTCATTTCCAGATTGATATTAATTCCTACTTCAGCCAATTGACCTTGCATGTATTCACAAATATCCTGGTAGGTTGGTGTGGTACTCATCGTAATTGTCGGCAATCCTTTCCCACCCGGATAACCTGCTTCTTTCAATAATTCCTTTGCTTGTTGCGGATTATAATCATATCCTTTCACAACTGTTGAATCAAAAGAAGGCAAACCCATTGGAACAAAACCGGAAACACCCGGTGTTGCCATACCATTTCTTAAGTAGGATATCATTTTCCTTCTGTCGAACCCATAGTTGATAGCCTTTCTGATTCTTATATCCTTCAATGGGCTATTTTGAAATTGACTACCATCCTGCAAAAAACCTAAATATTCTGTATTGAGGTTAGGTCCTGTTTCCATGTGAAATTTTCCTGCATATTTAGGTCTTAACTGTCCATTCCTTGTTAAAAGATCATCCTTAAAACTTGCATCAAGTCCTGATATAAAATCCAGTTTGCCTTTTATGAATTCAAGGAATGCACTTTGTTTATCACTGATAAAACTTACCATTACTGCATCTAAAAAAGGCAATGAATGGCCGGCTAAATCCTTTTCAAAATAGTTTTCATTCTTATGCAATATCAAGGCTGTGCGTTCAATCCATTGCCAAAATTGAAATGGGCCGGTGCCAATAGGATGTGTCCTGAAATCTTTACCATAATGCTCCACTACTTCACGTGGTACTACGGAACAATAAGGCATGCCTAACAATCCAAGGAATGGCGGAAATGATTTTGACAAGCGTATCACTAATGTTGTATCATTGACCGCTTCCAGTCCGGCAATCTGTCCATCAACTTCTTTATATATATTATTAAAAACCCAGGAACCGGGAGATGCTGTTTTCTCATCCATCACCCGACGGAAACTATAAACAAAATCGTAGGCATTCACTTTTCGTCCAGCTTTTAAAAGAGGATCAGGATGAAATAAAACATCATTCCGCAATTGAAAAGTATAAACCTTTCCATTATCACTTATCTGCCATGATTTTGCAATACAAGGCCGGGCGATAAACTGACTGTCCAGCTGAATTAACCCATTAAACAGATGCGTGCAGACCCAGATCTTCGCCTGATCATTCGCAAAGGCCGGGTCGAGCGAGGAAATACCGGAAGACTCATTGTACCGAAAAACTTTTTTTGCCCTATCAGAATCAGTCGTTTGATTGCATGACAAGATGAACAGAAACCCTGTTAGGAGGTAGACAGCGCGCATGTGGCAAATGTATACCCTTTCTCTTTATTCTTTTCCTTCTAAAAAGCTACATTTGCAATATGAATACCGTTGCTTTTCATACCCTTGGTTGCAAGTTAAACTTTGCCGAAACATCGACCATTGCGCGTAGTTTTAAGGAGAATGGCTGGCAGAAAGTGGCTTTTGGCGAATCAGCTGCCGTTCATGTTATTAACACCTGTTCGGTAACAGAGAACGCCGACCGCGAATGCCGGACTATTGTGCACCGTGCTTTAGCATCTAACCCTGAAACGTATATTGTAGTTGTGGGCTGTTATGCACAATTAAAGCCTTCTGAAATTGCCGGTATTCCCGGTGTAGACCTTGTTTTGGGTGCTGATGAAAAATTTAATGTGCTGGAATATCTTCACTCTTTAAAGAAAAATGAAGAGACCAAAGTAATGTCGTGTGATATTGACGATGTAGTAGACTTTAACAGCTCCTGGTCATCCGGTGACCGCACACGTGTATTTTTAAAAGTGCAGGATGGCTGCGATTACAGTTGTTCTTTTTGCACAATTCCGCTAGCGAGAGGAAGTAGCAGAAGTGACACCATTGAAAATGTAATTGCGAAAATTAAAAACATTGTTGATAGTGGCGCCAAAGAAATTGTGCTGAGCGGTGTCAACCTTGGGGATTTTGGCATCAGGGGTGATAAACATCGACATCAGGACCGTTTCGTTGATCTGGTGAAAGCAATCGATAACATGAATGCAGATTTTCGTATTCGTATTTCCTCCATCGAACCCAATTTATTAACGGATGAAATCATCTCAGTAGTTGCACATTCAAAGAAATTTATGCCGCATTTCCATATTCCATTGCAAAGCGGAAGCAATAAAATATTGCAATTGATGCGCCGCCGTTATCAACGTGAATTATATATTGAAAGAATTGAAACCATTAAAGCATTAATGCCTCATGCCTGTATTGGGGTAGATGTGATTGTTGGTTTCCCGGGTGAAACAGAAGAAGATTTTCAGGAGACGTATAAGTTCTTGGCTGACCTTGATATTTCCTATCTGCATGTATTCACCTATTCTGAACGCGATAATACCGATGCTATTCACATGTCAGATGCTGTGCCAATCCACACCAGAAAAGAGCGAAATAAAATGCTACGTACTTTATCAGGAAGAAAACTAAGACAATTCTATCAGCAATATCTTCACACTTCACAAAATGTGCTATGGGAAACAGCTGATAAGGACAACTGGATGCATGGCTACACAGAAAATTATATTAAGGTTAAAACTCCTTTCGATGCATCACTGATAAATAAAATTGTTCCTGGCGAGCTTACAACGATTGATGTGGATATGCTAGTTCGTGTTAATCAACCTGTTTATGCATGATTAATTGTTTCAGTATATTTCAAACGATATAATATTTAACGGAGTCTATCTAAATAAAAGCTTTCTATATAAATATTCAATTTTCAATCCACATTATTCAATAAAATTCCTCCAGCGTGTACGCAACTTTATCAGATCTGCTAAAAGATCTTTTCGGTATAAATATTCCCCTTCCCATTCAAACTTTTGGATTGTTTATGGGAATATCTTTTGGTCTTGCAGCATATACATTATACCTCGAACTCAGGCGCAAGGAACAAAATGGACTTTTGAAAGATGTTGTTGTAAGAGAACTAAAGGGTAAACCTGCTTCTGCATCAGATCTCTTATATTCAGGATTCATTGGCTTTATCATTGGATATAAATTGGTATATATCATTTCTGGATATTCAGAATTTGTAAACGACACACAAGGCTTTTTACTCTCTTCTCAGGGAAGCTTACCCGGTGGTATTTTCGGTGTGCTTTTGTTTTGTTGGATTAAATACCGGGAAAAAGAAAAGGAAAAACTGGATCAGCCACAGTGGGAAGAGAAAATTGTGAAACCGCATCAACTCGTCGGCAATTTCACAATGATTGCGGCAATATCAGGAATTCTTGGTGCAAAAATTTTTCATAACCTGGAAAACCTGGACGAACTTATAAGGGATCCACTCAATGCCCTTGTTTCTTTTAGTGGGTTGACTATGTATGGTGGTTTGATATTCGGAACTATTGCAGTAACGTGGTATGGTAAAAAAAATGGAATTCGGCCCATCATTCTTTCAGATGCTGCTGCACCCGGTTTAATGCTTGCTTATGGCAGTGGACGAATCGGCTGCCACCTTGCAGGAGATGGTGATTGGGGAATTGTTAATTTAAATCCAAAACCTGATTGGTTGTCCTGGTTACCCGATTGGGCATGGGCTTATAATTATCCACGCAATGTAATTGGTGAAGGCATACCGATTCCCGGTTGTGAAGGTCGTCATTGTAACATGCTGACAGACGCTGTTTTTCCTACGCCGTTTTATGAAGCATTCATGTGCATTGTTTTATTTTTCTTTTTATGGAGTATCAGAAAGCGTTTATTGCACCCGGGTCTAATGTTCAGTGCTTATCTTTTATTAAACGGAGTAGAAAGATTCTTTATAGAGAAGATCAGGGTCAACACCAAATATCATATTGCTGGGCACGCCATCACACAGGCTGAAATAATTTCATTCGGATTAATCATAGTTGGCTTGTCAGGAATTATATATATATTGAAAAGCAAAAGGCAAAACGCTTTATGAAAGACCTTCAGCAACTTTGTAATGGCGTTATTAAATGTGCTAAAGAAGCAGGTGTCTTTATCAGAAATCAAAGAAAATCATTCAATACTGAATTGGTAGAATACAAGGGAACGAATGATCTTGTTTCGTATGTAGATAAAACAGCAGAACAAATGCTTGTTGACCGCCTGAGAATTCTTTTTCCCGAAGCAGGATTCATCACAGAAGAAAATACTGCAGGATCAGCAAAACAGGATTATCACTGGATTATTGATCCACTTGATGGAACGACTAATTTCGTACATGGCATTCCCTGTTATTGTGTGAGTGTTGCCTTGACGCATCATCAGGATGTGGTTCTTGGAGTGATTTATGAAATCAATCTTGATGAATGTTTTTATGCCTGGAAAAATGGGGGCGCCTGGTTGAATGGTGACAGGATTCATGTTTCTAACATTCCGTCATTAAGTAAAGCTCTACTTGCAACCGGATTTCCATACACTAACTTTTCACGCATGGATGAATACATGAAAGTCTTTCATTACTGTATGGAAAACACGCATGGTTTGCGCAGGTTGGGTTCTGCAGCTGTTGACATGGCCTATGTTGCCTGTGGTAGATTCGAGGCATTCTTTGAATACGGCCTCAATGCCTGGGATATTGCCGCAGGATGTTGTATTGTATCGGAAGCAGGTGGTAAAGTGAGCGATTTTTCAGGAGGGGAAAACTTTCTTTTTGGAAAAGAAATTATTGCTTCGAATGCCGGTTGTTTTCAGGAATTCCTGGAAGTGGTAAAAGAAAAATTCGATAATAAGTAAATTATTCTCCTTGTCCAGGCCTGCCGTATTCTTGTTTTTGTGAAAGTGATTTATGCTTAAGGACTTTTGCTTCAATATAAAAAATAATTTCCTCAGCAATATTCTTGCATTGGTCCCCTACCCTTTCCAGTTTTCTAATTGTACTTAATATATATAAACTCTGGTTAATACGGTCAGGCGTGTTGCGGATAAAATCTGCTACTGCCGCATTAGCATTTATATTGATTTGATCCAGTATCTCGTCTTTCTTAAAAACACTTCGTGCCAACTGAGTATCTTCTTTATCGAATGCATTCATAACATCAGTAAGAATTACATCGCAAACATCAAACATTTCCATCAACCGGGTTGCGTCAATGAGTTTCCTTTCCGGTTCAAGTTTAATATCCAACACAAATCTGGCTACGCCGTCAGCAATATCACCTACACGCTCGAGGTTTGAATTGATCTTTAAACAAGCCAGTACAAAACGAAGATCTACTGCAACAGGCGTAAATAAAGCAATTATATTTTCACAATCACGGTCAATCTTTAATTCGAAACCATTCACTCTTTTTTCATTGACCATGATTTCACGCGCCAGGTCTTTATCCAGTCGCACCAATGCATCCTTAGATTTCCCCATCTGGTTCAACACGAGATTGAACATCTCAAGCAAGTCACTTTTTAAACTTCTCAGTTCACTATCTAAATGTGTCATTCTCTCCTTTTTTAAAAATAAACTTCATTCATTCTGGTTTTACTCAGTGATCAGGTTTAACCAAATCTTCCTGTAATATAATTTTGTGTTCTTGTATCTTTTGGATTGGTAAATATTTTTTTTGTGGAATCGTATTCAATCAATTCCCCAAGATAAAAGAAAGCCGTAGTGTCGCTAACGCGACCGGCTTGCTGCATGTTGTGTGTTACGATAACAATGGTATATTCCTTTTTTAAATCGTAAATCAGTTCTTCAATCTTAGCTGTTGATATTGGATCAAGAGCAGAAGCAGGTTCATCCATCAATATCACGGAAGGCTCAATAGCCAATGCCCTTGCAATACATAAACGTTGTTGCTGTCCGCCTGAAAGTGCCATTGCTGATTTTTTCAATTTATCTTTCACTTCATCCCATAAAGCAGCCTGACGTAAACAGCGTTCAACCCTTTCTTCAATAAATGTTTTATGCGAAATACCATTAACTCTTAACCCATAAGCCACATTTTCAAATATGGTTTTTGGAAATGGATTCGGCTTTTGAAAAACCATCCCCACTTTTTTGCGCAACTCCTCAATCCTTATTTCTTTACTATATATATTCTTGCCATCAATAAGGCATTCTCCTTCAATTACAACACCATCAATCAAATCATTCATCCGGTTGAACAATCGAAGGAAAGTGGATTTACCACATCCGGAAGGTCCGATAAATGCAGCAACCGTATTTTTTTCAATGCTTAAGGTAATTCCCTTCAAAGCATGGAAGGATCCATAATATAATTGTACGTCGCGCGCTTCAATCTTATGCATGATGCTATAAATATAAATGAATCATCAATTAACCTTGTATTTTCTTCCCAACGACCTGCGTATAAAATTAGCAGTTAAATTTAATATCAGTACAATTAAAATCAACACCAGTGCTGTTCCGTATGCCATTGGTCTAGAAGCCTCAATATCTGTCCCACTGGTAGCTATTACATAAAGATGGTATGGTAAGGCCATCACCTGGTCGTACATGCTGGTTGGCAATCTAGGCAGGAAATAAGCAGCAACAGTAAACAA
>JANOXC010000093.1:0-2467 GCA_031418215.1 Bacteroidota bacterium | reverse complement strand
CTTGCCATGTATTCAGCATCAGGGTAGCTTTCACCCTTATACCAACCCTTATCCGTAAAAACAGGTTGCTCATGCATACACCAAAAGAAAGGACGTGTTCCAATTTTTGCTTTTGACAATTCATCAACTATAGTAGAAATGGTTTTGTTTGAATCTTGCTTTACTACAAGACTATAAACCCAATATATATTCTCAGCATATGCTGTTGACTCAACCGGAAGTTGCAATCCTTTTACACCCTTTAATTGTTCATCATATAATCTTCCAATTTCTCGCTTTCTTTTGATGAAAGTTTCAATCTGTTCTAATTGCGCCAATCCAAGTGCAGCCTGGAGATTTGTTATTCTATAATTCCAACCGATTTCTTTGTGTATAAATCTGCGTCCCGGTTCAAAACATAAGTTTCTGTAATACCTACATTTTTCTGCAAGAGCATCATCATCACATACTACCATGCCACCTTCACCTGTTGTAATATGTTTATTTGGGTAAAAACTAAAAATGCTGATATCACCAAATGACCCACATTTTTTCCCCTTATAAGTTTGTGCAATTACCTCAGCTGCGTCTTCTATTATTTTTAAATTATATTTTTTTGCTAATTGAAGAACAGGGTCCATATCAACAGGTAAGCCATAAATATGAACAACTAAAATTGCTTTTGTTTTAGTAGTTATTTTTTTCTCAATCTGATTAACATCCATATTAAATGTCAATGGATCGCTGTCTACAACAATTGGTTTTCCTCCACAAGCTACAACAGATGCTGCAGGAGAAATAATGGTAAAAGTCGGCATGATAACTTCATCACCTTCTTTAATGCCAATAGCGCGTACGGCAATATCCAAAGCAGCAGAACCATTTGCAACGGCTATACCATGCTTTCTTCCTATATAGCCCGACATGCTGTTTTCAAACCGACTGACAAAGGGTCCCTCTGAAGAGATCCAGCCGGTTTCTATGCACTCGAGTAGATATTTTTTTTCATTCCCGGAAAGGGATGGCGTATTTACAGGAATCATGTAGTACTACGTTGTTTTAATTAAATGTTGCTGAACAGGTTCAAATCTTGTTTTGTCGCGTTCACCGGAATAGGGGCCTTGCTTAACTTCTATGATCTCTGATTGTTCAATCATTTCAAATCCATGGCCACCTGTAGCCAGTAATATTACATCGCCTCCCACCAAAATTCGCGATTCTAAATATTCTCTTTCCTCCGAATAAAAATCAACACGCACTTTGCCACTCTTAATAAGCAGTACTTCCTGCGTCCATACAACTTCACGCACCACAGGATTATGGGTGTGCGGTGGTATCACATAACCTTTTGGGCGATTCATATACCCGACTTGCTGTGAATAATCATCAGGGGTAAAGAATTCTATTCCTTCTTTTTCGAAATTTCTACGAATGATGATGGCTAGTGTTTTGCTGTTATAAACAATATTTTCAATCATGTTTTTCCGGTAATACGTAATTAAAATAATTTTCTTTTAGAACCCAATTGCGAACTGTTTTATCAGTTTTAAATAGCGCCTGATGAAAACCAAACCCTTCCCGTTCTTTAATTTTTAATCTTTCCTTTAGAATTTGTATTTCGCCGGGAATAATATTTTTTGAAATTTTGTTTTGCAGTTGTTGTTTTAAAGGGCTCAGGATATTTTTAAGCACTTTAAGGATCCCGGACGAGAAGAGGCCTTCTTCTTTTTTATACAATCCAAATTTCCTACGAATAGAAGTATAAGAATTCCCTACTCCCTGGTAAAAAGCACGTTGATCAAAATACGCAATGTTCAACCTGGATTTTGGAATAAAATGATACAGTAATATTTCCGGATGATACAGCGCTTTAAATCCTTTTTCATTTGCTTTCATAGTCAATCCTGTTTCTCCATCTCCCTGGAAGCATTGAAATTTTTTGGGAATATTATCAGGATGAAACCCTCCGGCTTGCTGAAATGTTTCTCTCCTGATAGTAAAGTTAAGTCCCCAGACATAATTGGCATCGATCAGCTGACTTTTATTCCCCAAATCTAGTAAACTTAACCAAATGCAGGACTTCCCACCATAGGGTGTTTCATTCCAAAAATATGCTAGCCAATCGGGAGGTGTAATTTCAAATTTTGGAAGGTTTGGTCCTGTTAGCAATTTTATTTCAGCTTGATTGCTCATGATCTCGGCAATGCTGTCAATCCATGTGGGCGATAATATTACATCATCATCAATAAAACACAAGATTTCTCCTGCTGATGCTTCTGCACCCCGATGTCTTCCTGAAAGTAATCCTGGTATAGGTTCAAAATGATATTGAAGTTGAGGGATTTTTTGAGCCCATGATTCACA
Organism: Bacteroidota bacterium; assembly: GCA_031418215.1. Lineage (GTDB taxonomy): Bacteria > Bacteroidota > Bacteroidia > AKYH767-A > OLB10 > JANOXC01. The sequence continues at coordinate 124 of JANOXC010000093.1, read as the reverse complement.
CACCTCCTTTGTATGATCTGTCGATTTATTGTCAATTACCAATACTTCCAATTGTTTGTGTTTTGAAATATTAATTACATCAGCTATAGAACCAAGTGTCATAGCTAATGACTCAGCCCTGTTG
>JANOXC010000092.1:0-23616 GCA_031418215.1 Bacteroidota bacterium | reverse complement strand
GATGGATGTGACCCATCAACCGGTCCAATTCATACACCAATAAATGTAAATGATAATAATGTTTGTACAACGGATGCTTGTGATCCGATTACAGGTCCTTCTCATAAGCAGATTAATTTTAATGACCATAACGTATGTACTACGGACTGTTGTGATTCTATAACCGGTCCTTCACATGTTGCCATCAAAGTAAATGACAATAATATTTGCACAACAGATGCCTGTGAACCAACTGCAGGTCTGTCGCAAAATTCAAAAAGTGTAGATGATCAAAATGTATGTACAACAGATGCCTGTGACCCAATAACGGGTCCGTCACACTTACCAATCAATGTAAATGATCAAAATGTATGTACAACAGATGCCTGTGACCCAACAGCAGGTCCTTCTCATAACGCAATTAGTGTAGATGATCAAAATGCATGTACCACTGATGCTTGCGATCCAATAACAGGGCCATCGCATACGCCGATCAATCTAGACGACCAAAATGTTTGTACAAATGATGGTTGTGATCCTTCATCTGGTGTTTATCATAATCCGGTGAATACGGATGATAACAGCGTTTGCACTACTGATGGTTGCGATACTGAAACAGGAGTTTACCATAATCCTGTTAATATAAATGATCAAAATATTTGTACAACCGATGATTGTGATCCAGCTACAGGGCCATCTCATACACCAATCAATATAGATGATCAAAATGTTTGTACTACAGATGCCTGTGATCCAATTACAGGCCCATCACATACTGCAATTGGTGTAGATGATCAAAATGTTTGTACAACAGATGCTTGTGACCCAATAACAGGGCCATCTCATACACAGATCAATTTCAATGATAATAATGTGTGTACAACGGATGCTTGTGATCCGATTACAGGTATTTCTCATAAGCAGATTAATTTTAATGACCACAACGTTTGTACTACGGACTGTTGTGATTCGATAACCGGCCCATCACATGTTGCCGTAAATGTAAATGACCATAATATTTGCACTACAGATGCCTGTGATCCTGTTACAGGTCCTTCTCATATACCAGTTAATATTAATGATAATAATATATGTACAACAGATGCTTGTGACCCAGTATCAGGACCTTCGCATACACAAATCAATGTCGATGATAATAATGTATGTACAACAGATGCTTGTGATCCGATCAATGGTCCAACGCATTCGACGTTAAATGTGAATGATAATAACGTATGTACCACTGATGCCTGTGATCCTGTAAATGGACCTTCGCATGCGCCAATTAATTTCGATGATAACAATGCTTGTACCACTGATGCATGCGATCCGATAACCGGGCCTTCACACATGCTTATCAATACTGACGATCAAAATATATGTACGACTGACGGCTGTGATCCTTCAACGGGAATTTATCATAATCCGGTGAATACCGACGATAACAGTGTTTGTACAACAGATGGTTGTGATACAGAAACCGGTATATACAATAATCCAATTAATAGCAATGATAATGATTTATGTACAACAGATGCTTGTGATCCAGTGACAGGTCCGTCGCATATCCCCGTAAACCCCAGCGATCAGAATGTATGTACGACTGACGGTTGTGATCCTTTATCAGGGGTTTATCATAATCCTGTTAATGTTAATGATCAAAATGTTTGCACTACTGATGATTGTGATCCGTTAACTGGCCCATCTCATACAGCAATCAATGTGAATGATAATAATGTTTGTACAACGGATGGTTGCGACCCGGTAAATGGCCCTTCTCATACCACAATCAGTGTTGATGATCAAAATGTTTGCACTACTGATGATTGTGATCCTGTAACGGGCCCCTCTCATACGGCAATCAATGTGAATGATAACAATGTATGTACTACTGATGCATGCGACCTAATAAGTGGCCCGTCACATACACCTTTCAATGTAAATGATAATAATGTATGTACCACCGATGCTTGCGACCCAATATTCGGTCCTTCGCACACGCCAATCAATGTAAATGATAATAATGTTTGTACCACCGATGCTTGTGACCCAACAAACGGTCCTTCACATACACCAATCAATTTCGATGATAATAATGTATGTACCACCGATGCTTGTGACCCAATAACCGGTATGTCACATACAACAATTAACATAGATGATCAAGATGCTTGTACCATTGATGTATGTGATCCTATTAATGGATCAAGTCATTCTCCAATCAATATCGATGATCAAAATGTTTGTACCACAGATGGATGCGACCCGTCAACAGGTGTTTATCATAATGCAATTAATACGAACGACAACAACGTTTGTACCACAGATGGATGCGATACAGAAACGGGAGTCTATCATAATGCAATTAATTCAGATGATCAGAATGCTTGTACAACGGATGATTGTGACCCGCAAACAGGAATTGTTTCACATGCCGTAATTGAAACCGACGACAATGATTTATGTACAATAGATGGCTGTGATCCACAAACCGGAGTTTCTCATGAGCCTATAAGTGTTAATGATGGAATTGCTTGCACCATTGATGCCTGCGATCCGGAATCAGGTGTTACACATACACCTGGAAGTGTTTCAGTTTGCAGCATAACAGGCGACAATAATATATGCCAGGAAACAAGTTCAACATTTACTGTTTCAGGATCTGGAACTTATTTGTGGAATACGGGAGCAACAACCGCTTCAATTTCTGTTTCAACAGCAGGAGTCTACAATGTTACTGTAACAGCTGCAAATGGCTGTTTTAGTTCCGCAAACAAGACATTGATTATTCAGCCTTGTGCAATCAGCCTTCGTTTATCACCTGATATTTGCGAGTTCCCGCAAGGTGTTGCAACCAACGTTAAGTACACCTACGTTGTAACAAATAATGGAATTAATGCTAGTGCTTCCGGAAATATTATTGATAACCATGGTACTCCGAATAATTCTGCGGATGACATCATAATTTGCAATTGGGGTCCACTTGCTCCTGGCGATACTGCTATTTGTACCCATACCTTCACTATTACAGATACTTATATTAATTCTGCAATTGCAGCAGGCGCTTTGGCAGGAGTTACAGTAACGGCCACAACAAAAGCAACTGTAGCAGCATTAAATTGCACATGTAATCTAAGTTATCCTGACAATAGTAATTTGCCTCGTTCAGCAGCAATTTTTAATGAAAGCGAAGTACTAAGAGCATCTGATCCCGGAACTACTTCCTGTGGTTACAAGGGTTCAGTTATCAAATTATGGTATAGTGATGAGCATGCACTTTTATTGGGAGTTAAAAGAGTAGATGTAAAAACAGCGTCCGGTATTACATCAACGAATTTTATTGTAAGCCCAACACCTGCGTCGCCCGGATGCTTAAATAATCCTTTGGTTGGCGATACTATTTCCAGTGGAGCTCTTGCTGGAAATGATGTTGCAGCAGGAGGCGGTCGACCGTTATGGCCTGCATTATTTATCACTGACCTAACTGTAAATGGAATAGGAAGTCGTGTTGGTGATTGGCAACAAGGAGGTGTTGGTGTTCCCCCACATAAAGTTTGTGGAACATGGAAGTCGGCTGTAAAGTTGATTGATAATACCAGGAACCCTCCATTGGTTACCGTAACTACAGATGCCGATCCGGTGCAAAATGACTGGACACTAGGTAGCGGATCAGATACCCCTCTTGGAGGATTTGCAAGCCTTAATGGTGAAAAATACGGCGCTGAAGTGGCATGGAATGCAAATGATTTGGGATTATTGCCCGGACATCACTATCGTTTACAGTTTATGGTGCATGATGGTGATCAAAATAAAACCGGTGGTGATGTTGGCGAAACATGCACAACGATACATATTCCTGATGAAAATTGTTTACCATCAGCTACACAGCCACCACCACCACCACAACTGGTAGATACCGATAAAATATGCTATCAAGGTGTTTCGCATAATAGTGTAAAAGCAAGTCAGACATGGACGTATAACTCCACTACTGATGAGTATACTATCAGAACAACGTTCTCCAAAAACTTTGTAGACAATACTTATGGTACCAATGCTGTTGGTTGGACTTCGGGCCATAAGTTCAATGATTTGGTAGGATCAGATAAGGTGCAGATTGCATTGTATGATGGAAGTGGAAAATTGAAGATGGAATTCAAACTTGATTATATTTCTGCTTCGAACACTGTTCCTTCAGGGTATAAGTGTTTAGGAGTTTCAGGAGGTGATGGTAAAATGATGAAAGGAAGTGCAGGTGATATTGTGAGTGCAACCACTTCACTTGATCAGAATTTCAACACTTTCAGTTATGTGTTAAATACTAATTCGCCGGCTTCTAATTCAAATTACACTCCAAATCCATCTTATCCCAATTGGATCTATGACGTATGGTATGAAGTAAAAGTAAAAGGCTCAGCTTTTGGCGCTGCAGGATTTGGCAGGCCACTTATTACTTCAGTTCATGCAAGTCCAAGCAAAACAGGCAGCAATACTGAGCCTGTTATTGATACCGATTGTTCCAATTCTTCACCTCGTATGATAGCTACAGAGGAACCTAAAGTAAAAATGGTTGTGAAAGCATATCCTAACCCATTTGAAAATAGTATTACCATTGCTTATATTTCTCCGCTTGAGGAGGAAGCAAATATTATTATTACCGATGTAGCGGGAAGAGAAGTTCAATCAATGAAAAATTCATCGGGAAGCGTAAGTATTGGAAGTGACCTGCGACCCGGTGTTTATTTTGTTTTGGTTATTCAAGGGCAACTCAAACAAGCAATTAAAATTATGAAGAATGAATAATGAATTGAAATAATAAAATGTTTTTTACTAAAGGAACAGGGTAGGATTAAATCTTATCCTGTTTTTTTTGTCAGTAGATGCTTATTGGAAATTATTTATATTAATTATTGAAAAGTAATTATTTCACTTCTATAATGGAAAAAATATCACTGTAATTATTGGCCATGTCAGTCGCATATTTGGCATCAGTCACAATAGCTGTTTTGGCGAAGTCAATTGTATTGGGATTTTTAAAAATCTCTGCAATATCGGTCTTGATTTGAATTACATTAATAATTTCATTTTCCCCAACTGATTTTTCTATCTTTAAATGGATTCTTCTTATACAGTTATTCGGCTTCGTAAAACCGCCAATATGGTATTCGAAAATATTACCTTTGGTAGTTGAGCTTGGCGATTTTCCTTCCAGTTTTAAAAATATATATCCTGTATTCCATGCCCAGAACATTCCTTTAACCGGGTCAAGATCTCCTGCTTGTATTCCACTGCAATTATGCAAACTGTCAACTCCGATTATGAAATTTATTGAAGTGTAATACTGCGCAGGAACATCTTTTAACTCAATTGTTTGGGCACCTGTTTCCTCTTCATCAATTAAATAGGACCTATTTACAATAAACTCTTTTCCGGCATCTGTCTTTAATGAAATATTACTGATGTAATACTTGAATTTTGAAACAGTATAGGATTGACCTATTTCATTTTTATAGGTAACGTCATCCAGTTTTAAGGAATCCATTCCAACAAAGTTTTCAAACCTTAAAATCACAGCATTGTTTTTTAAAGGAACCTTGAGATCAGTAGAAAATAATTTATTAGTTGAAAAAAATAAAAAAGAAACCGCGATAAAAAATTTACCAAGAGCAGCCCTCATTACTCTTTAATAACTTTAATAGTTGTAGAATTTCTATCTATAATGTTAAGAAAGTACATGCCATTTGCTAAATAGGAAAAATCTTTTTCATCAATGTTGTTTCCGGATGATATAAGTTGTCCAAAACAATTTCTTAACTCGAACTTTATTGTGGCATTAGTTGATTTGTAATAAATATGAGAAGTAAATGGATTTGGATAAACACTGATGGATGGTTTATATGCTGCTTCCTGAATTCCCACAGCAGTGCAAAATGTTCCGACACCTACCAGGTTAGTCATTTCATTGCATAAATAATTGTAATTGGTGATGGCTGTTGCTGACATTGTTCCTGTCAATAGGTTGTTTAATTCTAGTGTGTCATTGGTGAGATTGTAAAATTCCTGATGGCCATAATCAAAATTTAATAATTTGTAATCCATGTTTCGCATGGCCTTTCCATCCGTTGAATCAGGTGTTAATTTGAAATTCTCAGTAAAACTCCAATCACGGACTTGCGACGTCTGATTTTTTAAAATCGGTAAAATACTTCTGCTGTCAACCGGCTTGTTTATTGGTATTTGTGATTGCCATGTTGTGTCGCCAAATAGTTCCAGTATTGTTGAAAATAAATCTGTTGTATTGACCAATGCATTACTAACTCTTCCTGGATTAACTACTGATGGTCCTGAAATAATAAAAGGTTCATGAACCCCGTACTGATAAATAGTTCCTTTTGATCTTTTAGTATTCACAATTTGAGCAGTCTGAATCGTATTGCCGTTATCCCCGATAAAAATAATATCAGTACTATCTAATTTATTTAAAACTTGTAATGAATCTAAAAGCCTTCCGATTTCAGTATCAAGTGCTTGCAGTGCTGCTTTAAAATAAGATTTTGGGTTTTGATTAATATCTTGCGTCGTACCACTTAAATTCGTGTAAGAATGAAGTCCGGCAGGTGGCAAATGATAGGGAGCATGTGGTGCATTAAATGCCATCCATAAGAAAAATGGTTTGTTATTTTGAGACTTCACCCAGCTTACTGCATTATCTACATTTTCAGAAGTAGCATAATGTGTAATGGTACTGGCTACTCCATTCGTATATTTTGTCCAGTTGGTATAGCTCGGTAATGCTCCGATAAAAGGGCCTTCAAAATGGTTGTATCCTAAAACGAGTGGGAAAAGCAAATTGGTAGTTGGTGTCGGGTTGTTCAGATGCCATTTGCCAATATGACATTTGGCAATATTGGGGTTGAAAAAATTCAACAATCGGGGAATGGTAATTTCTGATGTATCAAGCTGACCCGAGCCACCTGTTCCACCTACGATTCCTCCAACACCTGTTCTAAAACTATACCTTCCTGTAAGCATTCCGGATCTTGTTGCTGAACAAACCGGATTAGACATTGCATTTTGAAAACGAACACCATTATTTAATAAGGCTCTGATATGGGGAACATCTACCGTATCCTTATGGTCTTCATAAAAACCAAAATAATCAGTGCCAATATCATCGGCAATTAGTAATAGCACATTTCTTTGTGCTTGCGACTTAAGACTTAAGATAAGAAATGAGGCAATTAAAATATATTTTTTCATGAATTCATTACTTTCTAAAATGTATCTGGCATCCAATAGACATTGTTTCTTTTATTTCCACTTCTTTTCCAGCTAATAATGCTTCTGCAGCTTTGTCAACATACTGATTTTTGACTTTATCAGGCTCGGCGCCATTATCATCAATTGCTCCACTGTACTTGATAATAAATTTTCCATTTTCTTTCCAAATGATAAAGGCATGTGGTGTTTTCTGTGCCCCGAATGCTTTGGCAACTTTTTGATCGCCATCCAAAAGGTAAGGGAAATTAATTTCATCTTTAATTGATTTAGCAATCATATTGGCATAATTATCTTCTTCATAAACTAAAGTATCAGTTGAGCTAATGGCAAGCAAAGGAATTCCTGCCATATTGTATTTCTCATTCAATTGATTCATTCTCTTCGGGTAAAGTTTTGCAAAAGGGCAGTGATTGCAAGTGAATATGATGATGAATCCTTTAGCCTTGGTATAATCTTTTAATGAAACTACTTTACCATCTACATTTAGTAATTGGAAATCTTTTAAATCAATTTCTTTTTCAGCGTGAACATTAATTGAAAGCAAGTTCAAGAAACAAATTACAATGGTCCTTAGTAAGAGGTGAAGGGAACGGTTTTTACTGATCATTATCCTTTAATGAATTTTTTTGTTGTAGTTAGCTTGGTCTTTTCATCGGTAAACTCCAATAGATAAATGCCTGGTGCTAAGTTACTGATATCAATTCCATTTTCCAATTGCGGACGAGGCAACATGTACAATGTTTTCCCAAAAGCAGAATTAATTTTTATATAATAAGCTTTCATGAAAGGTTCAGCAAAAGAAATATACAATTTATTTGTTGCCGGATTAGGATACAATGAAAAGTCTGCCGGCTGGTTTTGTTCGTTTAAACCGGTTGTAGCACCGGTAACTACAAATTGACCCATCATACCCTCATCTTCATGCAGTGAGATATGACAATGATACATGAATGGATGAATGCTGTCGGCATAATCTTCAAACTTTGCAATGAACTTGACCACCGTGTTTGTATTGCCGGTTTTGCCGGGGATAAATACAACATCTTTCCAGCCGGCTTGAGCAGCTACGGGAGCGACACCATTAACTGAAATGATATTAAATTCCACATCATGTATATGAAAGGGATGCCCAAAAACAGAGGAACTGGTTATTTGCCAGATCTCCGTATTACCAATTGGAACCTGGTATTCATTATAATTGATATTAAATAGTTTGTGATTAATGATGAAGGCATTTGGCCCAAGTATATTTGGTAATCCTGTGCTATCGCTAATGGTGAGATTCCTTGTGATATTAGCATTTGCAACATTCAGCAAAACATTTGTTGTTAATGAATTCGGAATGGTAATAATTGGATTATTGGTTTGTGCATCCACATTAATGTGCAACATGGTAAAATCTTTTTTACCCAGGAAATTGCCAAACGGCCCATTCACAAAATTTTCTCCACCGGCAATAAAACCTGATAGCGTTGAATTGTATGCTTTCAAATCAAATGATTGACCTGATTGGCCATTGAAATCAACAAGAATTTCAATTCTTTCTCCTGCATGTAATAAATACCTGTTCACTGATACCGGCGCATTCAATAGTCCGCCATCAGAACAAATCACTGAGAAATTCCTGTTATCACTAAATCCTATATTATAGGATCTTTCAATAGCAGCATCCAGAATTCTGAAACGAACAATTTGTGCCGGAACAGAATATTGAGCACGCAACGTTCCATTAACCATCATACTGTCGCCATAAGGTACTTCAACAAACTGGTTGGAGGAATTGATATCTCTGTCAGTGAGCACCAATGGAATATCATCAACACCATAAGTACGTGGAAGTGCCAGAGATGATTCTATGCTATCGCGCACAATAATTAAACCGCCAAGCCCCTTTGTGATTTGACTCATTGTCATTTCATGCAGATGCGGATGATACCAATAAGTTGATGCATTATTTGTAACCTTCCAATAGGGCTGCCAGATGGTACCAGGAGAAATTATTTGGTGGGGCCCGCCGTCCATCACTGCAGGAAGATGAAAGCCATGCCAGTGAATGGTTGTGGAATCATTCAGATAATTGTGAATGTTCATATAAACAGTATCACCTTTATTAAAAAATAAAGTAGGCCCCCAAAATTTACCGTTGATTCCCGCCGTGATGGTTTGATTGCCGGGAACAATTTGTGCAAAGGTGTCCTTTAAAGCAAGATTGAAATTGGTGCCAGATAAAGTATCGGGAATCCAAAGTGTGTTATAAGATTGGGCGTTTGTTAGATTATTTTGCAATAAAACGAAAGCAAAAATAAAGAACAATTTTTTGCACATAGATGTTTTAGGTTTTGATTCAATATATATAGTTGACTGTTTTGAGCGTTTATCTTCCGGGAGGTCTTGGCGCCATCATGGCTAAGGCATCTTTGATCACTTTATCAAATTGCTGCTGTTGTTCAGGCGTACAGAGTGTTCTTACTTTTTGAAAATGATAATATGTTGATATTTCAATTTGTTTTTGAAGGGATACTATTGAATCGGCTAATTCATTGACTTTACTAGAGTCAACGGGTGATGCACTCAGCAAATCAAAAAAAGCATCATGAAGATTCCTGCTTTGCCGTCTTAAATGATCAATGGAATTCCTGTGTTCCTCGCGCAGTTGCTCATATTGCTTGACTTGCTCATCAGTAAACTTTAATTCATGCATCAGGTATCTTCCAATTTCTTGTGGCGGAGGAGGCATGCCATGCCCCGGCATCTGCTTCCACATAAATGCAAGCGTTCCGATGTTGATGATTAAAAGAACAACGATGACTGTTTTTAAAAATTTAGAATTGTCCATCATAATTGCCGTTAAAATTCATTGATATAGGAAAAATATTCTTTATACACGGGGTTGGTCTCGTTTTGCACGTGAGTTGGCTTTGAGCAGTGAATAACGGAGATGACATTAAACCCAGCTAATAAAACAATACTAGCAGCAACAGCCCATTTCGCGATAGGACGTATTGATCTTAATTTTCGTAATGATGTTGCCTGTTCAATTAATGCCTGCTGCAATTGCGGGGAAACCGTGGCCTGTTGCATGTGATCCATGCTTGCCAATGTTTCCTTTACCCACGATTCTTTATTTTCCATTTTATTCAGGTATTTAGTTAGATGATGATTCTCTATTAAACTTGCTGTTATTTTTCATTTTTCTCATAATAATCTACCAATAACTTTTGTAGATTTTGTTTGGCTCTGAACATCAATGATTCTACAGCTGAACCTGTGACATTGAGGATGGTGGCTATTTCAGCATAAGGAAGATCTTCCATTTTATGCAGAATGAAGGCTGTACGTTGGTTTTCAGGCAATTTCTTCAAAGCGGCAAAGAGGATGGCAGCCCTTTCTTTATTCTCTAATTGGACTCCCGGATGGTGAAAAGACGGAATTTCTTCAATTGGATCAACATCCTCTGTTTTAACCTGAAATAACACAAAGCGTTTGCTCCGGTTCTTTTTACGAAGGAATTCCAATGACTTGGTAACGGCAATGCGGTAAATCCAAGTGGAAAGCTTTGACTCCCCTTTAAACTTGCCAATTGAACGAAAAACCTCAATAAAAACTTCTTGTGTGATGTCTTCAGCATCGGCTTTGTTTTGCAGGATGCCAAGTGCGGTATTATAGACATTGCGACTTTGCTCTTCAACCAATATCTTGAAAGAACCTTCCTGCCCTTCTTTCAGTTGTGATATTAGTTGTAATTCGTTCAATGAGTTGGATGATAAAAAGGTGAAATGTTTTGCAAATATATTCCGGTCGGTAAAGGTTTAAATAAATATTGATAGAATTCACTACAAGAATATGAAAACACTCAAATTCAAAAGTTAACGTGAAACTTATGAAATTAAATCAAATTAATGAATTGATAAGAAAAAAGGCTGCTCAATAGAGAGCAGCCTTACTATGAAAATCGCAATTTTTTATTTACTCTTTTATAATTCTTATTTGACGTATTGTATTGTTTTGCACTAAAGTCAATGAACAGATTCCCGGATTAATCGCTTCCAAATTGAAAGAATTTTCACTTGAACCTTCCAATGCGAGTCCCTTTTTAGCAATATCAATTCTTCCGGTTATATCGGTTAATCTTAATTTATAGTTTCCTTCTATTGCAGAGTCAAAATAAACAGTTATTATATCATGCACAGGATTTGGAAAAACGATTATATCAGTCTTGCCTTCAGCTGATACTTCATTGCCTATACTCAAACAATTATTACTTACCAAAACGGACTTTGTTCTTATTGCACTTCTTCCGCAATTATTATTTGCAGTGACTCGAACATTCCGTTTGCCAATTGGAACAGCAGAGAAATCAACTGATACACTCGTAGCAATGGTATTCAGTGGATTTATTGGAGCACCACCGTCTAAGAACTTGATTGATGGTGTTGTTGATGACCAGTTGTAAGAAGTTGGATTTCCAACAGATGCAACTGAATACATTTGCAATGGGTTAATATTCTTGCAAACTGATGCAGCACCATTCATTGTCGACGCAGGTAAAACAGAACTGATGGAAAGTTTTCTTACTCCGCTTATTCCAACGCAATTGGATGCTGTTACCGTTAGGACACATCTTGTTTGCGGATTATTGATTGTAATTGTCACAGTATTTGTTCCTTGCCCGTCAATAATAGTTCCTGCTGTAGTTGACCATTGAAAACATTCTGCATTGCTATTTGAGGAGGTGGAAAATACATAAGTGTTGCCGGTGCAATATCCATATACTGTACCTTTAAGCCAGTTAATCGGCGCTGGTGTTGAAGGTATGTGAGTGAATGCAGAAGTAGAAGCATAAAATAATGGACTGTCTCCTCCATCGCCGCAGCTATTTACTCCATGCACTTTAATAAAACCTAAATTAAAGCTGCTATCGATCATTACACTGATACTGTTGGTTCCAGTAATTAAGCCACCGGAAGTTGGAGTCATATGATTAACCACAAATGTGTCAGCGGAACACTGAACCGCCACTTTTTGATAAACCGCTGTTAGCGGCTGGTTTTAATTCGTCAGTTTGTCAAGTGATTCTTTTGCTCTTGGATTTTCTGGACGTATTTTTAATGCTTGTTTATAACACTTGATTGCCTCGTCCTTGTTGCTTAGCAATTGATATATGTCCCCTTTGTCGTTCCAAGCAACGACAATGTTTGGAAAAGATTTAGTATAGAATTTATAGAGAATTAATGCTTTGTCATTTTTCTTTTCTTGCATAAGCCTTTGACCAACTTCAAGTAAGACCATATCGTCTTCAATCTTTATATTTACTTTAGTCAATTCGTTTTCTAAGTCTGCAGTCGCTGGCTTTTCAAGGATGTCGTATATCTGTTTTGAAAGTTTATTCTCAAATTTTGGTTGCATTGTAATAGCGTCTTGCTCAATTTTTCCTTGAAAATAAAGTTGAGAAATGTTTGGTAAAACCATATTTGTATTAATTGAACTTTCGTTGGTTACCATGTAAAAAACAAGTCCTTCTTCGGGTAAACGAACAATGCGTGCAAAATAAATTCCGTTGCTACCGCCATTGTCAACCACTTTTGTATTTCTTCTACTTTTTGAAATATTGCAACCATAACCAAAATAATAATGTCCATCCATTCCTTCTTCAACAATATGTGAATTAAACATTTTTTGAATGGTTGGTTCACTAAGGATAGTATGATTTGTAAAGCTATTTACCCATAAAAACATTTCATCTAACGAAGCTTCTAAACCACCGTTTGCTTTTAAGTTCCAATAAGGTCCACCGCCTGCTTTTTCAAAATGTTGTTGATGCGTCCCCCAAATATTTCCGTTTTGATAACCTATTGCAATTGTGTCATTGGTAACAACTGGATAATGATACCCGATAGTTTTTATTCCATTCGGTTCAAAAAGATTTTTCCTTAAATAAACTTCATAATCAAGCCCCGAAACTTGTTCAATGATTATTCCTAAAATACTAAATCCAACATTGGTGTAAACTGCTTTCTCTCCCGGTTTAAATGCTAATTTTTCTGCAAATGCCCGTTTTAAAAATTCTTTCGTATTTATTTTTTCGTAATCGCCACCGTCTTGTTTTAGAAACTCGTGAAAGCCCGATGAATGTGTGAGTAATTGATGAATTGTAATGTCTGCTTTATCGCCAGGAATAGTTGGAAAATATTTTTTTAGTTGGTCGTCAAGTGATAATTTATTTTGCTCCACTAACTTCATAATAGCAGTAGCTGTAAATGCTTTGGTTATACTACCGATAGATGCTAATGTGCTTGTTGTGAATGGAATTTTCTTGTCCTTGTCTGCCCAGCCGTAACCTTTGCTAAAGATTTTTTTTCCATCTTTTACGATAAGAAGTCCGCCAGAGAAATTTTTCTCGTTGGTAAGTTTTGCAAGGTAGTTGTTAATTAACTTATAGGTATCGTTGTTGACTAGAGCACTACTTGTTGAGTTATCGGAATTGCCCGTTTTGCTGTTATTTGAACAAGCAGTTGTCAAACTGATTACAATTGAGAGTAGGATTATATTTTTCATTGTCATTGTTTTTATTATATGTCAGTAGCGAAAATAAATAGCAAATTAAAGCAAGGATGTAAAAACTAGTTAATGAATATTCCCCCACTGATAAAGGTTTGCGAGTAGCAGAAAGTAAATGTCATCAAGGAAACTGTCAGTATGAGAATGGATTTTTGCATTGCAGTTGATTGTTTCGTTACCAATAAAGTTAAAAGTCGTGTTGTTGAATTATATGGTTGCATTTTCATTTTTTATGCATTGTGGCTATCGGTTTGCAGCTACAAGAAGTTGGCGATTTCGGAACACCAAAAGTAAACCACAAAAAAAGACGACTCATTAAAGTCGTCTATAGTATTGGTATTCAATCTGTGGGAGCAACAGGGTTCGAACCTGTGACCCTCCCGACTAGTCGGGATGCTCTGAACCAGCAATTCATGATTTGATGAGCAGTTCAATAAGTTTTTTGCTTTTCCACGATTTAACCTGTCTTTCCCGGGCATAGGCTGATGATTTGGATTCATGTTTTTCCGAAAAGACAATAACCCAATCAGCTTTGTTTCCGGTAAATCCTCTGTGATTTGTATTGTGTCGCCTTAAGCGATCTTGTAAATCATCGGCAGTATATCCAACATAATACTTGTTTAAGCCATTAGAAAAAAGGATATAAAAATTTGCAGACATGGTACTGCTAAAATAAAAAAAGCCGAAAACATATTCGGCTTTTTTGTGGGAGCAACAGGGTTCGAACCTGTGACCCTCTGCTTGTAAGGCAGATGCTCTGAACCAGCTGAGCTATGCTCCCAATGTTTTTGTCAATATATAATAAAGCTCAGAACCTGTGACCCTCCCGACAAGTCGGGATGCTCTGAACCAGCTGAGCTATGCTCCCAATGTTTTTGTCAATATATAATAAAGCTCAGAACCTGTGACCCTCCCGACAAGTCGGGATGCTCTGAACCAGCTGAGCTATGCTCCCAATTTGGGAGGGCAAATATAGAAAGCCCATCTTGATAGCCAAAAAAATAATGATGTATTGTTAAAGATAATAAAAACAGGTTGCCGCAAAAGTGATAAACTAGCTGTCTTTGAAGCAGATAATAAAAGCCGGCTTATTCGTTTTCGCTGATTTCGCCTGCCTTTTTATCCTCCATTTTTTCCTTGTAGCGTCTTAATTGCTCATGCATGTCCTTAAATGCCGATGCAACAGCTGGTGGAAATTCATTGGCCCTTCCTCTGGTATACAACATGCTCCCCGGTACAAATACTTTAATATCCACTTCACAGGGAGAATGCCTTTTATTATCAATACGCAACATCATCTCACACTTACTGATACGGCTGAAGTGCTTGCCAAGTTTTTCTACTTCGGCGAGGATATTGGTGTGTAACACACTGTTGGTAGTTACATGTGGCGATTGTATCTTTAATGGAATTCGGTTGATATCGAAAGCTTTCATTGGGCAATTAGGTTATGGATGATGGTTAATTAGGATGATTGCTAAAGTAACAGTTTTCAAGGCATCAGGGTTCCCAAACTAAAAATAACAAAAGCCATACTTTTTATAGTATGGCTTTTATTCCCTTTGTTGTGGGCCCACTTGGGCTCGAACCAAGGACCAACTGATTATGAGTCAGCTACTCTAACCAACTGAGCTATGGGCCCTAAAGTAGGGATGGCGAAAATAATGCTTTTTATTGCAAATAAAGAAGACCGGGGAACCTACATCTGAAAATAAAGATGACAGATTACTGATTTTGAAGGAAGATTCTGATAGGAAAAAACTTAAATCAGAAAAGACCGAGCAATGCTGTTTTTAATCTTTCGGGATGCCACTTGATATTGTAGGATATCTCAAGGTTAATAAAAGAGTAACTGTCTGAAATTTTAGGGTTTCCTCTTGGGCTGGTAGCAGGACCGTCAATGCCGCCATTTCCCTGCCCCGTAGGGTCTGTTATATATTTGGCAAGTTCCTGCTTTTCATAATCGCCCGGATACATTTGGCTTATTTGTTCAAACGTAGGGTAAGCTTTACTTACATCATCAAGATAATCAGTAATGAATTTAATATAACCAAATTCAACTGAGAAGTTTAATTTTTTATTTAACCCGTACCTGAATCCAAAACCCATCGGAAAACCAACATGCCAGGGAGAATATTTTTTATTCGAATAGTTTTCTCCTGAATATCCTTGTCCTTCAGTTTGCCAATTCATCAGGTCTGTTTCAAACTTGCCATCCTTTTCAATAATATTTCCTGATGAACCGGAAGATTCAGGAATATCATGCACATAGCCATCACTCCAATGATAATATCGGTTCTTAATGTCAACATCTCCTTGAAAAAGATCAGCCTTCGGACGCGTATGATAAACGCCAACACCGGCAAAGAAAAACATTACTGCATGTTGCTTGTGTAATGGCAAGCGTCGGTTTGGAAAGTAGGTATAAGTAGCGTGAGTAGAAAATCCTACAACATCGGAACGAAAAGATAATCCACGGCCATAATTACGTAACTCACTTCCACGACGATCACCAATGGGTTGTGTTTCATCGTAACCTATACGATGCCAGCTTAAACGTGTTTCAAGATTCAATCTCGAATACGACATACCGCTTAATTGAGAAGGCTGAATTAAATTTCGTAATGTAACTGCAACACCTGGTTGTGTGCTGCTTGCCTGAAAAAACTCATCATTACCAAGATCACCAAAATAATTTGTAATACCTGAGGATACACCAAAATTAAGCGACTGGGCTTTTCCATTTATATATATAATCAAGAATATAAAAATGAGTACCAGTCTTCTCATTTGTGGCCTATTTAGAATTAACTAAATAAAGGTCGATAATATTTCAGGATCCTGCAAGTTAAATTTATGGAATTTATCTACCTGTTTTAAATAGCACCCTTTATCTGGTTTGAAATAGCTGCCCGAATAGCGGCAACAGCAACCTTGACATTTAACATGGTAGTTCCCTTTCCAAAGCTGAAACGTGCAGAGGAGTATATATGGTCTTCGCTGAAACCCATGGCTTTTAAGACGTGTGAAGGCTCCGGCAGAGCTGAGGTGCAGGCTGATCCTGTGCTAAAAGCCAACTCCGGAAGGGCTGTGATTAAGGTACTTGCCCTGATGCCCATGAAGGAGATATTAGTGGTGTTAGGAAGCCGTTCCCTGATACTACCATTAATCGAAATAGGTAATACTCCCTCTATCATTTGTTCAAAAGTGGTGCGTAAAACAGAAGTATGTTGCGCATCATTCCATAATTCATCTAAAGTAAGCTCACATGCTGCACCTAAACCAACAATGCCGGGCACATTATAGGTGCCGGGTCGTAATCCTTTTTCATGACCTTCTCCTGAAATAATAGGTTTTAAAAGAACCCTTGGATTTTTTCTTTTTATATATAAAGCACCAACACCTTTTGGTCCATAAAATTTATGTGCGGACAGACAAATTAGGTCGGCCTTTATTTCATTTACATCTACTGTTATTTTTCCGATTGCTTGCGTAGTATCACAAAAGAAAATGGCTCCTTTGCTTCGGCAAATTTCACCAATTTGTTCAACAGGTTGAATCACGCCTGTTTCATTATTCGCCATCATGATTGCCACAAGAATTGTTTTATCAGTGAATGCTGATTTCAATTCATCAATGTCAATCAGTCCTTGATGATTAACATTTAAGTAAGTAACATTTGAACCATGTTTTTCCAGTTCCGCACACGTGTCAAGTACCGCCTTGTGCTCGGTTTTACAAGTAATAATATGATTGCCTTTTTGTTGATAAGCAAGTATAACTCCTCTTAATGCAATGTTGATAGATTCAGTGGCTCCGGACGTAAAAATGATTTCAGCAGGTTCAGCCTGAATGAGTGCAGCAGCTTGTTCCCTGGCTTTTTCAATTGCTGATTCTGCATTCCATCCAAAGGCATGTGTTTTACTAGAAGCATTACCAAAGTGAACAGTGAAATAGGGCAACATTTTTTCCAAAACGCGTTGATCAACGGGAGTGGTGCTGTTGTAATCGAGAAATATGGCCATTTGATTTGACAAGGTGACTTTGTGATTAATTGACTAAGCTTCAATAGATTTATCAGGTTACTAAAGTATTGAGATATTTAATATAAATATAGAAGAATTCTTAAAGTATGAAATTGGGCTCGAAGAGATTCAATATTGTGTTCCATTTGCTAACCCATTGCATTCAGTCTTTCATCGATGGTAAAATAATTGTATATTTGTTATCGTATTGGCAATTAATTTTATTCGAAATATGCGGGATGTGAAGATTGGGTTTCTACTGATTTTTCTAATTAGTGGCTTCTTTTCTGTTGCCCAATGGACAATCATCGATACACTAAACGTACCCAGAACATGTTCACAAGGTGGATTAACAAATCCAGTTAATATTGATATTTTTTTTACTGGAAATGATGTGGGTTATTTTACAGCATCGAGCGGGGGTTGCAGCCCGAGTAATCCATCATATAGTACAGTTGTTAAAACAATTAACGGATACACGTCCTGGGCTTCCTGCTTTCCTGGTATAGGTATATACAGTCATATACAAGGTTCTTTTTTTTTAAATAATGATACTGGTTTTGTCGCATACTATTCAACAAGCAGCAGATTCATGCAAACATTGGATGGCGGTAACACATGGGTAAAACTATCTGATACCAATATTACTCACCTTTTTTTTGTGAATGTAAATTTAGGTTTTGGAATGGGATACGGATCCCTTGGCTATGGCTTATGGAAATTTTCAAATGGTGCTTTATCATCGATATCTATTATTAACAATATTGACGAATTAGCTGGAATAAAATTATATTTTATAGATTCATTGAATGGCTACATCCTTGGAGCATCTGCAAATCATTGGAATAAAAACCAGGTTTTAAAAACTGCCGACGGTGGACTTACTTGGAATACCAGTTTGTATAACCCGATAAGGGCTTATAATGATATAGCTTTTTCTTCGGATTCAGTAGGTTATTTAGCATCTGATACAGGAATCTATAAAACAACAAATTCAGGCCTGACATGGAACTTGATTGATAGCACGAATCATGCTAACGTCATAAGTTTATCCGTTTTATCAGATTCAGTTATCTTTGGTTTGTCGAATTATTCTGTTTTGAATAGCAAAGATGGAGGTTTGAATTGGAGCACTGATGCTTTACCGCCCAATACTGTTGGGATGCAAATAAAAATGTTTAATGATACTTCTGGTTATGTTTTAGGGCAAACCAATTTGTCACCTTCTGGACAAATGCCGTATATCGTTGATGTAATGCTTAAGAAAACAACTGTTCCGGCTGTTGAACCGCCTGTGGAAGAAAAAAATTTTTCTTATCCAAATCCAACTGACGGTGTATTTAAGTTAGTGCTTCCCCCTGAATATGAAAATACCGAATTCACTTTGAAGATCTATGATGTAATGCTAAAGGAAATACAAAAGCCTGTAAGATTTTTATACAATGATCCAGTTCAAATAGATCTGACAGGTAAAAATGCCGGAATGTATATAATACAAATGAATTCTGGCGATAAGAATTATACCGGTAAAATCATTGTCAAATAATATTAATTAACTGCTGAAATTACCTCATCCGCTATTTCGATTTAATTTGACAAACACTTTAACAATCAATCTTGTTTTGCCAATACGGATTCTATATCAGGTAAAAAATAATTATTGCTTTTCATAATCTTACCATCTTCCCTGTAAATTGGATTTCCTTCATCATCAAGCTTACTCATATTGCTTCGATGGATCTCATTAAAAACATCAACAATTTTATGCTGCAATCCATGGGCGATGATTGTTCCGCATAATATATATAACTTATCACCCAGCGCATCAGCTATCAAGGTAAGGTTGCCGGCTGCAGCTGCTTCCAAATACTCATCATTTTCTTCCTGCATCAGCCGGTGACGAAGTTCAAATATTCTTTGCTCAACCGCTGCAATAGGTTCGTTATGATATTCAAGTCCAAATGTTTCATGAAATTCTTTCACTTTTTCCAAAGTCTTTATTAATGTTTGCATGCGATGATTTTATGTTACACTGTTAGGAAGGCAAAAGACGTGAAATGATGTTGACAATTCAAGCAGATATGCACAGCTGTTAATTAATAAATGATTTATGTAGAATTACTCACGAATTGGCCTCAGAAAATGTCACTTGTCTCAATTATTATCTGTTTGGTAGCATAAAACAATGAAACTGGTCGAATTATTCAAATCCGCAATGGAATTTTATTCAATTTTGAGACATTAAACAACATTCATGAAGCAACTTGTAATTATTAGCTTTTTAGTCGCCGTAGCAATTTTGGAAAGTTGCAAAAGCAGTCAACCGTTAGTCACCTCAGCAGTCCCACCTGCGATTAAAGCAACGGCTCCGGCTGATTTAAGTAAGTATCGGGCTTCAAGCAGTAAACTTCACGACCTTGTTCATACATCCCTGAAAGTAAGACCAGATTGGGCCATGCGCCGCCTTTCGGGAAATGCCGAAATCACCCTACACCCTCACTTTTATTCAAGTAATACTCTGATATTAAATGCGAGAGGAATGCTTATCAACAACGTAAGTCTGTTAAAGCCTTCCGGAAAATCCCAGCTTGTTTATAATCACCATAAGGATAGTCTTGAGATTACATTGGATCGTATGTATTCAAAGAATGAAAACTATACCATTTCGATTGATTATGTGGCGAGGCCAGAGGAACTTGACAGTATTGGCGGAAGTGCAGCTATATCCAGTGATAAAGGCCTGTATTTTATTAATGCCGATGGTATGGAGAAATACAAACCTCGTGAATTGTGGACACAAGGGGAGACACAATCGAACTCCGTTTGGTTTCCTACCATTGATGTGCCCAATCAAAAAATGACCCAGGATATTGCCATTACTGTTGACACATTTTTCGTCACTTTATCAAATGGGTTATTGATTAAAAGTACATTAAATGCGGATGGAACACGTACTGATTTTTGGAAACAAACATTGCCTCATGCGCCTTACCTTGCAATGATGGCAATAGGAAATTATGCTGTTGTGAAAGATAGCTGGAATGGAAAAGAGGTAAGTTATTATGTAGAACCGGAGTATAAAAATGTTGCGCGGAAAATTTTCGGAAACACTCCGGAGATGATTGATTTCTTCAGTAAGAAATTACAAGTTCCCTATGCATGGGAAAAATATGCGCAGGTGATAGCACGCGATTATGTGAGCGGGGCTATGGAAAATACTTCCGCAACATTGCATGGAGAATTCCTTCAACAGGATGAAAGAGAGTTATTGGATTATACAGGAGAGGATGTGATTGCACATGAATTATTTCATCATTGGTTTGGTGATTTGGTGACCTGTGAGAGTTGGAGTAATATTCCTTTAAATGAGTCCTTTGCCAGCTATGGTGAGTATTTATGGAATGAATATAAATATGGAAGTGATGAAGCAGAGTTGGGATTACAAAATGATCTGGCTTCCTACTTGCGTGAATCAAAGAATAAGCAGGTTAACCTGATTAGGTTTTATTATAATAATCGGGAAGACATGTTCGACCGTCATTCTTATCAGAAAGGTGGATGTGTGCTGCATATGTTGCGTAAACAAATAGGCGATGAAGCTTTTTTTAACTCCCTGAAGTTATACCTGGAAACAAATAAATTTAAATCTGTCGAGATACATAATCTACGGTTGGCATTTGAAGAAACGACAGGCGAAGATTTGAACTGGTTTTTTAATCAATGGTTTTTAAGTTCCGGGCATCCTGACATCGACATTACTTACGAATGGGATGCAGCTGTGAAAAAGGAAAAAGTAACCATTCAACAATTACAGAATTTCGACAAAACACCTTTGTTTAAATTACAGATAGATGTTGATATATATAACAATGGCAGTGTAAAACGCCAACGTATTGTTTGCGATAAACAACTTCAGTCATTTTATTTTTCAGCTGATAAAAAACCCGATGTCATAAATGTTGATGCTGACAAAATGCTGGTATGCTCCAAGAAGGATAATCACACAATTGATGAATGGATTTTTTTGTATAAGCATGGCAGGTTATATACTGATAGAAAGGAGGCATTGCAGTTTTTGGCCAAGGATATAAAAAGCGGATCAGCATCAGCTGAAATAATGCTTTCGGCGTTGGATGATAAGTTCTGGCGCATTCGTCAATTTGCACTTTCTAATTTGGAATCACTTACCTCACCTGCTGAAAAAGAACTGATAAAGTCTAAAATTTTGGCCATTATAAAGTTCGACCGTGTTGCAAGTGTGCGTAATACAGCACTTAATTTACTTAGTTCCTTATTCCCTGATGAAGATCATTCAAAAGTATTGAAGGAAGCAATCAAAGACAGTAGTTATGCTGTGTGTATCGATGCCCTTACTGAATTCACTAAGAAAAACACTATAGAAGGCCTTGCAATTGCTAAGTCGATGGAAGATGCAAGCAACCAATCATTGCGTGAGGGCATTTCATCGGTATATGTAGAATATGGTAATGATGAACAAGCTGAGTTTATGAACCAGGCAATGTTAAGAGCGACGGGCTACTACCGCTACCGTGCTGTAGATAATTATGGCAGTTTCTTAAAACGATGTAAAAACATGGATGTGCTGAAACAAGGAGCCTCAACAATTTACGATCAGGCAAAGGGAAATGGTACCTGGCTGATCAGGATGTCTGCAGTTCAGACTTTAAAAGATTTGCGATCTGATTTTAATGAAAAGGCAACAAGCAATCCTGACTATACAATATTGAAAGAAAGAATTGATGGTTATTTGAACGATATTAAGGCAACTGATAAAGACGCACGTATAAAAAAGATGATTGGTAATAATTAATAACGGAAGCCGATTTTAACAGAGCTGTATCCCGTTCTTTTTCAGCTAAAAAAATAATTGTATACCCAACAACTAACCAACAGCATCATTATTATTTCCGCCAGCCACAATTTTTTCATACTCAGGAAAAAATAACCTGACCATACAGCAAGCGGAATCGTTAATATATAAAAGCGGTAAATCAGTGGTGTTTCTGTAAAAAGCGAAGTGAGAATGCCGGTTACAGCAAACAATATTAATACCAGGTGATTCAAGCGCGTTTTTGTAACGTTTTTATAGAAATTCGCCTGTTGTTTAAAGATGGCCAAAACAATAATTATACTTAAAACAATAATTGAATATAAATAACCGGTGGGGAAAAGTATTGTCAGGTTGGTAGGCCTTCTGATTCCCGACAAAACAATTTTTTCGTAAAGTAACATCAGGTGATCCGTTAGAAAGTAATAGCAAAAAGCGAAAAACAAAGGCAGAAAAACCCCAATGATGCCCGTTGCCCAGTCGCGCCAGGAAAAAGGACGTAATAAAATGAGTGCTGCCCCAAAAAATAAAATGAACAGGATAATCGGTAAATAAAATAAACTGGCGAAGCCGATGATAAAGCCAATGTCAAAATCAAGGGCTAAGGGCTTATCATTTTTATATAAAAAGAAGATCTTATCAAGGGCAAAAAGCAGTAAGCTATTAACAAAAAGCATGGGGTGAAACCATTGAAATGGAGGCAACAGGCTTCCGATAATAACATACATCAGCGCCGGTAACCAGGTGGCTTTGAAAATAACTTCATGCTTTTTAAGGACATAGGATAAATGGATAGCCTGAAGAAAAAGCAGGGAGGAAACCAGCGTAACCCTTGCCCAGGAAGGAAATCCGCCAAAAGTAGCAGACATAATATCAATAAAGGGCATCCCATTCGCAGGTATTGTTGTAAAATGCCTTTTGAAA
>JANOXC010000091.1:0-8031 GCA_031418215.1 Bacteroidota bacterium | reverse complement strand
GCTGTTTGTTTTCATTAGTCAAGTTTTGAATTACAAACAGCTTCTTTATTCTTACATCTTCTTCACTGCAACCCTTGATTATATCTACATCCTATTGTTAATAACACTAAATTAGCCTGACGCGTATGCGAGTACTCGGGGCGCCTTGAAATCAATAGTTCGGTTGATGTTCTAAGTTTAAGTAACTTTTACATTTGATATTTCGCATTTTACATTTTAAATTACTTTTAACCAAGTGTAGATAAATGTAAAATGTAAAACTCTAAATGCAAAATGTAAAAGGAATTTCCCTCAAATGCAATCCTTGGTGAAGCCTGACTTGGGTCTGGAAATCAATAGTTCAGATGATTGTTAGTTCAAATTATCCTTTTAAAATGATTCAAATTTATCCTGATGTTTTTCCTTGCATCATGTAAAATGAATAATTAAAAGTCACCCCAAACACTCGGGGAGCCAGAGTAGGAAGGAAATGCGAAAGTTTTATTAGATTCGTTTCGTATAATTTCTCGTTATGCGGCATGGTAGGGCTACTCTGCAAAAAAACAAAATATGAAAAAAATACTTTCGCTGGTTTCCATATTATTCTCCTTACAGAACTATTCATTTTCGCAAGACCAACACTATATTGACTCTTTAGAAACCCAACTCAAAAACCACAACGCCCACAAACTTGAGTTGCATTTATCAGCGCCATCGCTGTACGACACCACAGCCGCAAAAATTTTATATTTATTCTCTACAGCATATTATTTCAGTAACCCAGACAAGGCACAGGACTATGCCAAACAATGCCTGGCTGTTTCGGAGCAAATAGGTTATAAAAAAGGCATTGGAATTGCTAATAACAGCATGGGGCTCATTCTTTATGATAAAGGAGATTATTTGCCTGCATTAGAATATCTTAAAAAAGCACTGAAGACAGGTTTAGAAATTGGCGACAAAAAAGTCGTTGCCGGTGCATACAACAACATCGGATCCATTTATGCAGAGCAAGGCAATTATCCGGAAGGATTAAAGAATTATTTGGCAGCTTTAAAAATTAAAGAAGAAATAGGGGATAAACGTGGCATCGCTAATTCTAACGGTAACATCGGAAATATTTTTTCCAGCCAGGGAAATAATCCCGAAGCACTGAAGTATTATTTTGCCAGCTTAAAAATAAAAGAAGAAATCGGGGATAAAAGGGGCGCCATTAATAGTTACCTCAATATCGCAAATGTTTATATTGATGAAAGCAATTATCCTGAAGCATTGAAGAATAGCATTACTGCTTTAAAATTAAGTGTAGAAACCGGTGATAAAAATGGCATATCTGATTCTTACAATAAAATAGGAAACATTAATAATAACCAAGGTAATTATCCTGAAGCACTGAGTAATTATTTCGCAGCTTTAAAAATAAGAGAAGAACTAGGGGATAAGAATGGTGTTGCTGAAACCCTCACAAGCATCGGACAAGTTTATTGGAAACAGAAAAAAAACAATAAGGCCTATGAGTATCTGAATAAAGGATTGTCTCTTTCAAAAGAAATTGGCAGTTTGGAATTTATTAAAGTTTGCTATGATAATTTGAGCGCTGTGGATAGTGCACAAGGCAACTTTAATAAGGCATTCGAGCACTATAAACTCTTCATTACCTACAGTGATAGCCTGTTAAATAATGAAAATACCAAGAAAATAGTTACGCTGCAAATGAATTATGATTTCAGCAAGAAGCAGGATTCACTCAATGTGGTGCAGGCAAAAAAGGATCTTGTTGTGCAAAAAGAATTGAATAAACAAAAACTTATTCGCAACGGATTTATTGGCGGTACTATTTTATTGCTATTGCTTGCAGGCGCTGCAATCCTATTCTTCATTGACAGGACAAAGCGCAAACGGAAGAAGCAGATGGAAGAAGTCAGGGCACGCATCAGCCGCGATTTGCATGATGATATGGGTTCCACCTTGCAGAGCATTTCGGTGATGAGCGAGATAGCACGTATGAAATCAACTTC
Organism: Bacteroidota bacterium; assembly: GCA_031418215.1. Taxonomy (GTDB): domain Bacteria; phylum Bacteroidota; class Bacteroidia; order AKYH767-A; family OLB10; genus JANOXC01. Next base: position 6,034 of record JANOXC010000091.1, on the reverse strand, counting down.
AAATGCTTCTGAATCAATTACGATTATCGAAAAAATAGGAATCGCTTCGCGTGAGATGATTGATAGAATGACAGATATTGTTTGGGCAGTAAATCCAAAGAATGATAATTTCGAAAACATCATACTTCACATGCGTGCTTTTGGCGGTGAGTTGCTTGCCGGAAAAGACATTGTTCTACATTTCAATGCGGAAAGGGAGTTAAATACCGTAAATCTTCCGATGGAAAACCGAAAATCCTTTTTCCTGGTTTATAAAGAAGCATTGAACAATACCTATAAATATTCCAATGCAAAAAATGTGAATGTTGAAATCACCAAAACCTATCATACATTAAAATTAGTTGTTGAAGATGACGGTGTCGGATTCAACATGAATGAAGAACGTTTAAAAACCGGAGGCAACGGATTAAAAAACATGAACTCAAGAGCCTCAGAACTGAATGGCAACATTTCTATTACATCAGTAATAGGTCATGGAACTAAGATAAGCCTGACAGTCAATCTTAAATAAAAAAGTGAATAGTAAAAAGCTAAAAGTGAAAAACAAAAAATGAAAAATCTATAAAACTGTTCACCATCCTCTATTAACTATTCACTATCAACTACCCGAAACAGGTAGTAGCTTCTCAATATTATGTTTTACTTTTACTTCTGAATATGATGAGCATCAAAGTCGCACTTTTTGAAGATAATCCGCTGTTGCGTGACAGCCTGTTTCAGCTTATAAACGGCAGTGAAGGATTTATATGTACCGGTGCATTTCCTGATTGTACCGACCTTATGCGAAAAGTTGAATCTGCTGACCCCGATGTGATCCTCATGGATATTGACCTTCCAGGTGGAATGAACGGCATTGAAGCCGTAGGAAAAATTAACCAAACGCATCCCGGAATTATTATCATCATGCAAACAGTTTTCAATGACAATGAAAGAATATTTCAGTCTATTACTGCCGGTGCATCAGGTTATCTTTTAAAAAACACTTCGCCTGTGCGCATCCTTGAATCCATCCGCGAAGCAGCTACAGGTGGAGCGCCCATGACTCCAAGCATTGCTCATAAAATATTGGAAGTCTTCCGTAGTAAAAAGCCGGTCATTCAACCTAATGAGCAATCACTACTCAACGAAAAGCAGAAAGAAATTCTCGATTGTATCTTCAACGGCATGAGCTATAAACTGATTGCTGAAAAACTTTTCATCTCGGTTGAAACTGTCCGCTATCATGTCAAAAACATTTACGGTGTCCTGCGCGTTCATTCGCGCGATGAACTGATTTCAAAAGTCAAAGGGAAATCTTTTTTGAGCTTTTAATAACTAAAAGCTAAAAACAATTCACTCTTCACTTTAAACTTTTCACTCCTCATTCTTAGCGCTTCACTTTTAGTTTTTAAAAGATAGAAAACTACCCATTTCGGGTAGTACGACCGACTATTGCTGACGTTACTTTTGACTCAATAATTTTCTGATTAAGAAACTAAACGGGCAAGCTGAAAACTATCCCGATAGCTATCGGTAAGCGTAAGCGAAAAATAAATTCAATTGAAACTTTAAAAAATTTATCAAATGAAAAAAAAACTATTAAAAAAGCTTTATGCCTGCCTGCCGTTAGGCATGGGTTTCATCATTACAGCAATGCTGCTTTCTGCAAGTGCTAATGCACAAATTGTTTATACGGATGTAAATCCGGATACGACAATTAGCTGTTCTGCCATTGGATGCATTCAGTCCTATAATCTAGACTTAAATAATGATGCTACAGTTGATTTTACGCTATATACTTCTTACCAATTTGTCCCCTGCACTTTATCTACTGGCGGAATTATGCAGCGAGTTTATGTAAGTTCCCAAAGTGGCAATGGAATAGATACACTTATGATGAATGCCAATGATACAATAGGCAGTAATCTTGCATTTAGTGCAAGTTCTGAAAATTTACGAAGGAAAACTTTTCAGGGTGGCCAATGCAATGGTTCATCCGGAAGTTGGACAAGCACATCAGACCATTATCTTGGTTTGCAAATTACAGTTGGAGCCAGCACTTATTACGGTTGGGCACGTTTGAATGTAGTTGTGCCCGGTGTTTATCCAACTTCTACAGTGTATTTTAGGGTAAAAGATTACGCTTATAATTCCATTCCCAACCAACCCATCCTTGCCGGACAACCAAATACCACAGGAATAATAGAAAAATCTTTTGCTTCATTGATAACCCTATATCCAAATCCTGCCACCAATCAGCTCACCATCGATTTAAGTAGCAACAACAAAAATGTTGAAGTAACCATTGCTGACATTACTGGAAAAGTAATTTATAAAACCACAGCAACAGATGTACAAAAGCTTGAAGTAAATAGCCCGAACGATATCGGGAATTTTGCAGCCGGAATTTATGTTGTGAAAATTCAAACAGCAGATTTTATTGCCACCAAAAAACTTGTTATCGAAAAATAAATTCAACTCAAACTTTAAAAAATAAATCAAATGAAAAAACAACTACTAATTATTTTGCTGCTCTACGCATTAGGCGGATTGAGCGTAAACGCACAATGCACTTCTTCGCAAGGAGCGAACAGCGGAAGTATTTTTGTCAATGTTTCCGGCTTCAACACTTATCCTTGGAGCCAACCCCAAAATGCACAATCATCCGATAACAGTTATGCTTCTGTCGGCCTTTCACCGTTAGGCCCTTATTCCAATTATCTGAAAGCAACTGGATTTAGTTTTTCTATTCCTACAACAGCTTCCATCTGTGGCATTGAAGTAAATGTGGAAAGAAGTTTTTCTGGTGTTATTCCTGTTCATGATTATGAAATTAAGGTAGTAAAAAACGATACTGTAACAGGATTTAATTATGCTTCTACCTTGTCTTGGGACACAACTGATTTGGTAGTTACTTACGGCAGCAACTCCGATTTGTGGGGAACCACATGGACACCTGCCGAAATCAACAACAGTAGTTTTGGCGCGGCAGTTTCTGCAAGTAAGGGCGGGCCTTTATCATCAACAGCTCTAGTTGACCAAATCACTATAAAAGTATTTTACAACAATAGCACTGGAATTGCGAACAACACGGGAACTAATGATGCAATCAGAATTTTTCCCAATCCTGCCACCAATCATCTCACTATTGATTTACCAAGCACAAAGGAGAAAGTTGAAGTAACTATCGCAGACCTTACGGGGAAAGTAATTTATAAAACCTCTGCATTTGCGGAACAAAAGATAGAAGTGAACACTCAAGATTTTGCAGCAGGCATTTATGCTGTGCAGATACAATCAGCAGATTTTATTGCAACGAGAAAACTTGTCATTGAAAAATAAATTCAAAATTTAAAATATAAATCAAATGAAAAAAATCTTAACACCAATTCTACTGCTGCTGGCAGTAATGATGACAAACGTGCAAAACGCAAATGCACAGTGGTCAACAGCCAATCTCTCTCTTGCAAGACCTAATTTAGGTGCTACCACAGTTGGCGCCAAAGTTTTTTTTGCCGGAGGTGGGCTACAAGGTAGTGCTTATTATTCAGTAGTTGATATTTATGACAACAGCACCGGTCTGTGGACTACTGCCAATCTCAGTGTAGCAAGACGTAGCTTAAGTGCTACCACTGTTGGCACCAAAGTTTTTTTTGCAGGAGGGACAGTTTTTGGTGGGAGTTCTTCAGTAGTTGATATTTATGACAACAGCACCGGTCTATGGACTACTGCCAATCTCTCTGTAGCAAGGTCTTTATTAAGTGCTACCGCTGTTGGTACCAAAGTTTTTTTTGCAGGTGGGATTGCCAGTAGTGGTGGTTCTATTTATTCTTCGGTAGTTGATATTTATGACAACAGCACGGGTCTCTGGACAACTGCCAATCTCTCTGCAGCAAGATATAGTTTAAGTGCTACAACTGTTGGCACCAAAGCTTTTTTTGCAGGAGGTAGAGATAGTATTGGTAATTCTTCTGTAATTGATATTTATGACAATAGCACCGGTCTTTGGACAACTGCGAATCTATCTTTAGCAAGATTTGGTTTAAGTGCAACCGCTGTTGGCACCAAAGCTTTTTTTGCGGGCGGTGAATCTAGTAGTGCTTCTTCTTTAGTGGATATTTATGACAGCAGCACCGGTCTCTGGACGACTGCGAATCTATCAGTGGCAAGAACAGGTTTAAGCGCTACCGCTGTCGACACCAAAGTTTTTTTTGCTGGAGGGAGAGGTAGTGGTATTAATGGTGGTTTGTATTCGGTAGTTGATATTTATGACAACAGCACGGGTCTTTGGACGACTTCAAATCTTTCTGTAGCAAGATATGGTTTAAGTGCTACCGCTGTTGGTACCAAAGCTTTTTTTGCGGGTGGGCAATATGGGACAAATCCTGGTAATTCAGGTTTTTATTCTGTAATTGATATTTATGATAATACAAGTACAGGTATTAATGTGAGTAACAAAAATGAAGGCATTACAATATATCCCAATCCAACCACAAATCATCTCACCATTGCTTTAGGCAGCAACAACAAAAAAGTTGAAGTAACCATAGCTGACATTACAGGAAAAGTAATTTACACTACCATAGCAACAGAAACTCAAAAGGTAGAAGTAAACACAAAAGATTTTGCAGTCGGAATTTATGCTTTACAAATTCAAACAGCAGATTTTATAGAAACGAAAAAACTTATCGTTAAAAAATAAATTCAAATTTTATAAAATTAATCAAATGTTGAACTCCAAAATTTATAAAACAGAAACTTTGAAATCCCGATTTTTATCGGAAAAAAAAACGAATACAAAAATTATAATGCTTGCTTTAATTGGCTTGAGCAATGTTACAAATGGACAAGCACCAAATTGGGATTGGGCAAAACGGATGGGCGGAACAAGTAGCGATGTTGGTCAGTCCATAGCCATTGACCCCGCAGGAAGCGGGGCTCTTTACACCACCGGCTATTTCACAGGAACAGTTGACTTTGACCCGGGCGCGGGAGTATTCAATCTAACTGCGGCTGGACTCTGGGATATTTTTATTTCCAAATTAGACGGTTCGGGCAATTTTGTATGGGCTAAAGCAATTGGTGGACAGGGTAACCATGAAGGTTTGTCCATAGCCATTGACCCAGCAGGCAGCGGGGCTATTTACACCACAGGTTTTTTCTCTGCAACAGTTGACTTCGACCCTGGTGCGGGAGTATTCAATTTAACTTCGGCTGGAAGCGGTGACATTTTCATTTCCAAATTAGACGGTTCGGGCAATTTTGTATGGGCAAAACAAATGGGCGGAGCAGGTTACGATAAGGGCTACTCAATAGCCATTGACACCGCAGGCAGCGGGGCTATTTACACCACAGGTGTTTTCGAGGCAACTGGTGACTTTGACCCGGGCGCGGGAACATTCAATTTAACTCCTGCTGGAAGCCCGGCTGGAACTTCTGACATTTTTATTTCCAAATTAGACAGTTCCGGCAATTTTGTTTGGGCAAAAAGAATGGGCGGAACAGATTATGATTATGGTCAGTCTATAGCCATTGACCCAGCAGGCAGCGGGGAAGTTTACACCACAGGGTATTTCGATGGAACCGTTGACTTTGACCCGGGCGCGGGAGTATTCAATTTAACTTCGGCTGGGTCGTATGAGATTTTCATTTCCAAATTAGACAGTTCCGGCAATTTTGCTTGGGCAAAAAGAATGGGTGGAACAGGTAGAGATGTTGCTTACTCCATAACCATTGACCCCGCAGGAAGCGGGGCTGTTTACACCACTGGCTATTTCACAGGAACAGTTGACTTTGACCCGGGCGCGGGAGTATTCAATTTAATTGGAGCTGGATTCTATGATATTTTCATTTCTAAATTAGACGCCTTGGGCAATTTTGAATGGGCAAAACGAATGGGCGCAACAGGTTGGGATTATGCTTTGTCCATAGCCATTGACCCGGCAGGAAGCGGGGATGTTTACACCACAGGTTATTTCCCGGGAACAGTTGACTTTAACCCGGGCACGGGAGTATTTAATTTAACTTCGGCTGGAGGAACAGACATTTTCATTTC
>JANOXC010000090.1:0-31653 GCA_031418215.1 Bacteroidota bacterium | reverse complement strand
TCGACGGGGAGGTTTGGCACCTCGATGTCGGCTCGTCACATCCTGGGGCTGGAGAAGGTCCCAAGGGTTCGGCTGTTCGCCGATTAAAGTGGCACGCGAGCTGGGTTCAGAACGTCGTGAGACAGTTCGGTCCCTATCTGTTGTGGGCGCTAGAAATTTGAGAGGGCCTGACTCTAGTACGAGAGGACCGAGTCGGACGAACCTCTAGTGTACCTGTTGTGGCGCCAGCTGCAGCGCAGGGTAGCTACGTTCGGTTAAGATAAGCGCTGAAAGCATCTAAGCACGAAACTTGCCTCAAGATGAGATTTCTTTAAAAGGGCCGTCGAAGACTACGACGTTGATAGGTTATAAGTGTAAAGACAGTAATGTCAAAGCTGAGTAATACTAATTGCCCGTAGACTTAACCCATTCAATTAATGAACTGTGTATTTTCTTTCAATCACTGTCAATTCACCTATCGGTGTATATGATATTTATGGTGATCCCGAGTATTCGGGACTATGGCATTCAATTCTTTTGAATTCCAGCCAAAATATTTATGGTGACTATAGCTATGGTGTCCACCTCTTCCCATTCCGAACAGAGAAGTTAAGCCCATATGCGCAAATGGTACTAGGGTAACTCCTGGAAGAGTATGTCGTTGCCGTAAACTATAATGCCCTCGAGTAATCGGGGGCATTTTTTTTTTAATGATATTTGATCGCCTTAATGAGAACTGTAATTAGTAAAATACGCCACTCCTTTTCATGGCTTGCTTTTTTCATTCTTGGAATTAGTAATTTTAGTTCCGCTAACGAACTCCTTTACGCTGATGGTGATTCTATAATAAAACCTGAGAAGGATTACAGGGATACTATAACTTCTACTTTTGGCTATCATTTTTATCAAAAAAAGCTAATAGGGGAGTCAACTAATATTTATAAAAATATGGGTGCTGTTCTTGATTACAGAACTGAAAGTCGTGGTTTTTTTAATTCAGGACTTGAAAATTATTTCCCCCTTTTATACCTATTTTATTTACCCGGTGATTCAGCTTCTGTATCATATATTACCTATGTAACCGGTTCCAAAGATGAACAGATTTTTTCTGCAGGGTTTGTACAGAAAATATTTGGAAATTTTGCAATTAATGGCCATTATAGAAATGTTGTTTCTCCAGGGTTTTATCAGCGACAATCTAATAAAATCAGAAATTTCAGCACAGGACTTGCTTACTTAAGCCCAAATAGGTTTTATCGCGGAGAAATCAATTTTACCCAATCTAAGTTATCGGAACAGCAGAATGGTGGAATAGTAACGGATACTGCATTATCAGGCGTTTTAAATAGCCAGGGAAAAAACCTGGCTGTAAACCTCAAAGATGCAGACATGGGCATTAAGAGAAAAAGTTTTACTGTTATAAATCAATTCAACCTCCATAAGTCGATTATTGATTCAGCTGAAAATAGAAGTAATGTTTTCAGCTTAGGTAAAATTACTCAGCATACTGAATATGACAGAAAGTATTTTAAATATTATTCTACTTCAATAAATCCGGAGTTTTACCAGGATGCCTATCTTGATTCTGTAAGTACCTATGATTCTGTATTTATATCAAATCTCCACAATGAACTTTGCTTTTCATTTGATTTGGGAAACTCCGGTTCAGAAATAAATCTTAATTATGGAAATGAACTTATAAAATATAATTTGCACGACAGTAAAAATCAATTCGTAATTAACCAGATCGGAGCAGGTATTATTTTTCATGCAGCTGGATTTAACTTCACATCTCAATTATCTTATAAGTATGAGCAAATTTTGAAAAGTGGTTATTTTTTTAATGTCCGCTTTGAGAAAACAACCAAAATAGTTATTGAAAAGATTTTTGTAGAAGGAATGACAAAAAGTGACTTCCCCTCATTGATTGCCAATTCTTATACTTCAAATCATTTTATATGGCGAAATGAGTTTCAAAATGTTAAGCAAAAGAAATTGACTGCAGGATTTTTGCTTAAGAATGAATTTGCCGGACTTTCTTTTTCCACTTTAAATATTCGTGATTATATATATTACAATTCAAATGCTTTGCCTGTGCAATTTGACAACGACATTAATGTAATGTCTGTTGATCTTACTGCTAAATATAATTTTTATAGAAACTGGATATTTTATAACGAGTCATCATTTCAAACCTCTGATAAAAACGAAATTTACGTTGTACCTGATTTGACGGCATATTCAAGTATCTATTATGAGCGTGATTATTTTAAGAAAGCATTGAAGGCATCAATAGGAATAGGGTGCATGTATTTTACATCCTACTATGCAAACGCATACGTGCCTGCAACAGCTCAATTTTATTTGCAACATGAACAACAAATTGGAAATTATCCATACTTTGATTTTTTTGCAAACTTCCGAATTAGAACAGCTAAATTTTTTATCAAGGTGGAGCATTTTAACAAAGGATTCAACGAAGACAATTATTTTTATCTGCCACATCAGCCTTCTCCGGGACGTACATTAAAAGTGGGTCTTAACTGGAATTTTAGCGAGGGTTCATACAAATAACTTATTGCAAAGTTCAACCAGCCTTGTTGAGTATCCCATTTCATTGTCATACCAACCTACCACTTTTACCATCTTACCAACTGTAGATGTAAGCTGTGCATCAAAAATACATGAATGCTTGTTTCCAATGATATCAACAGAAACAATTGGATCTTCAGTATACTCTAAAATTCCTTTATATGTTGTTTGTGAGGCCTCCTTAAATAGTTTGTTGATAGTTAATGCATTGGTCTCCTCTAGAAGAATGCAAGTGATATCAGTAAGTGAGCCATCAATGACAGGAACCCTGATTCCTGCACCACCAATTTTACCTTTAAGATGTGGAAAAACATCAGTTATTGCTTTTGCGGCACCTGTTGTTGTTGGTATGATTGAATGAGCAGCTGCCCTGGCTCTGCGTAAATCTTTATGTGGGCCATCATGTATATTTTGATCGCCAGTGTATGCATGAACTGTAGTTATATAAGCAGATTCAATTTTAAACCGATCATCAAGAATCTTTATCATTGGGGCTGCATTGTTGGTTGTGCAGGAGGCATTTGAAATAATTTTTTCATCGCCGGTCAATGAATGATCATTTACACCGATTACAATTGTTTTTAAATCGCCGGTTGCAGGTGCTGAAATAATTACTTTTCGCGCACCAGCTGTTATATGCATTGATGCAGCTTCCACCTTGGTGAACTTTCCTGTTGATTCAATTACACAATCAACTTTAAGTGAAGCCCATGGTAATAATGTTGGATCCTTTTCAGCATATACCGGAATTCGTTGTTGGTTAATAATTATGTTTTTCTCATCTGCAGAAATCTCTTTTCCATATCTTCCGAATATTGAATCATATTTCAATAGATGTGCAAGTGTAGCAGGGGATGTTAAATCATTTACAGCAACTAACTCTAATTGAGAGTGATCAATGATTTGTTTGAATACATTTCTGCCAATTCTTCCTAAGCCATTTATTGCAATACGGATTTTAGCCATTTTCTTAAATAATTTATCTTATTGTGTATTTTCTTAAACTGAAAAATGCAGTACGGGGAAAACTAAAACATGTGTTTTTCTGCATGGTAGGAGGAACGCACCAATGGGCCGCTTTCAACATACCTAAATCCTTTTTCAAGTGCTAGCTCTTTGTATTTTTTAAAAGTTTCAGGCCGAATAAATTCCGCTACAGGCAAATGTTTTTTTGTAGGTTGCAAATATTGTCCTAAAGTTAAAATTTGAACACCTACGTTTTTCAAATCATCAATTGTTTCTAATACTTCTTCTTCTGTTTCACCTAAGCCAAGCATAACTCCGGATTTAGTGCGCGTCCCGGATGCTGAAATGCGTTTTAGTACTTCTAAACTCCTGTCATATTTTGCCTGTATCCTTACTTGTTTTGTTAACCTCCTTACCGTTTCCAAATTGTGTGAAATAATTTCCGGTGCAACATCAATCATTCGTTGCAAATTTTCCCAGTTTCCCTGAAAATCCGGTATCAATGTTTCAAGTGTTGTACCGGGACATGCAGCGCGAATTGCTTTAACTGTTTCAACCCAAACCAATGATCCGCCATCTTTCAAATCATCTCTGTCAACTGATGTGATAACACAATGTTTAACCTTCATCAATCTCACTGATTCAGCTACCCGGGCCGGCTCCTGCAAATCAACAGCTGATGGCTTTCCGGTTGCAACAGCACAAAAGCCACAGGAACGTGTACAAACGTTTCCCAATATCATAAAGGTTGCTGTACCTGCTCCCCAACACTCTCCCATATTGGGGCAATTCCCACTCTCACATATGGTATGCAATTTGTTTTCTGAAACGAGTTGGCGGACTTTTCTAAATTCTTCTCCAATAGGTAATTTTACCTTCAACCATTCCGGTTTGCTTATTCGTACTTCTTGCTCCATCTTCAAAAACGCTGACTAATTAATTAAATTATTTTATTGTTACAACCACTTATGTCCATAAATAAGTGTGATATAAAACGAAAGAAAAAATTGTTTGTTTGTTGTAAAAGCCATCATCGGAATTTCTTTAGCATAGATATCTAAAGCTGCACCAATTTCAAATGACTTAATATCTTCATGAAAGGGAGCATATTCAAAATTCAACCCTACTTTTGTGAATAGACCTGGGTAGACTTTTATTTCATTTATCCCCCTTGTAAATGATGCCCTGCCTGCAATGTTTTCAATGTTGTTTTGGTATACATTGTTAGGATCATATTTTTCTTCTACAAGTACTCCATTGGAATAATTAGTCCCGGAGCGTCGATCAATTAATAAATATACCGGTTTAGCAAATCCAAGAGAAAAACCGCCCAGGTAATTCAATCTTACTTCAACGCCGGATCGATCTGCTTTACCATATAAAATATTTTGGCGACCACCAGCAAGTCTTAAAATGGAAAGGGTATTCATTTTGCCATATATAAAGGACTTAGGATTTTCAAAACGGGTATTGATCGTTTTTATTTCCTTTGGATGCTTCATACCAACAAGCTGGGTTTCCAATAACCATTTCTTCTTATAGGTCTGTTGAAATGATCTTTTTCCTTCAATACCAAAGCCACTGGAGTGTATCACTATTCCAAAACTGGCTTCATTCCGAAGCAATACAGGCTTTTCTTCTTGATATTCATTAGGATTCTGTTGGGCACAAAGATGACCAGCCAATAAAAAAACAAACGCTGAAATGAGTAACCCGAATTTCATTAATACAAATATACATTTATGTACTGAAAAAATGCTTGTTTATTGTTTTGATATGTTATTTTTGATGTGATGATGACAATCCAAACAATATACCAGGGCGATCTACGGACGCTGGCAAAACATATTCATTCAAATGTAGAAATGATAACCGATGCTCCTTTGGATAATAAGGGCAAAGGGGAGGCTTTTTCTCCCACAGACTTGTTGGCAGCCTCACTGGGCAGTTGTATGTTAACAATAATGGGGATTGCTGCCAGAAACCATGGCTTTGATATCGACGGAACACGCATTGAGATTTACAAAATAATGGCTTCTAACCCAAGAAGAGTAGCTGAGGTGCAATTGAAATTTTTTATGCCGGAGATAAAGTATTCAATGCAGGAAAAGAAAATATTAGATTTAGCTGCCCGAACCTGTCCGGTTGCATTAAGTTTACATCCCGATCTAAAACAAACAATAGAATTTAATTATTCAACGTAAATGATTCACAACGAAATTTTTATGAGAGAGGCAATTAAACTTGCTGAAGAAGGAATGTTGAAAGGTGAGGGCGGACCTTTTGGCGCTGTGGTAGTTAAAGATGGAGTAGTGGTGGGCCGCGGGTGGAATCAAGTTACCTCCCTCAACGATCCAACAGCGCATGCTGAAGTAATGGCAATACGAGATGCATGTAAAAACCTGAAAGATTTCCAATTGGTCGGATGTGATATATATACCAGTTGTGAACCCTGCCCGATGTGCTTAGGTGCTATTTATTGGGCACGGCCAAGGAATATATATTATGGCTGTAATCACGATGATGCCGCAGCAATTGGATTCGATGATTCTTTTATATATAAAGAAATTAATGTTGATCCTTCAATGCGCAAAATCCCTGCTATTTGTTTATTGCGTAACGATGCTAAACATGTTTTTGAAAAGTGGATTCAGAAATCAGATAAAATAAATTATTGATTTTAATAAATAGGTAGTGTTTCAATTGAACTGCAACACCTTTGCCGGAGATATTCTTCCTATTAAACCGGATGGTAGTATCAACATGATCAGGCAAATAACTAAGGCCAGAAGGTTAATCAAAATCAGGCCTGTAATAGAAAAGTTTACTGGAACAGAAGAAACGTAATATGATTCTTGTGGCAATTTAATTAATTGAAAGGAACTTTGCAGCCAACAAATGCCCAACCCAATCACATTTCCCCAAAACAAACCCCTGAGGATAATGTAAAAACCAACTTGAAGAAAGATGTAACGGATTGACTTGTTACCAGCACCCAATGCTTTTAAAATTCCAATTGGTAAAGTGTTCTCTAATATAATAATCAGCAACGTGGAAATCATATTTATCCCGGCCACCAAAATCATTAATGCAATAATTATGGCAACATTTATATTTTGTAATTCCAGCCAGCTAAATATTTGCGGATAAATTTCCCTGATGGTTTTTGAATTGAATTGATATCCGGTAATGTTATATATTTCCGAATTGATTTGATCTGCCTGCTGAAAATCATCAGTAAATATTTCAAATCCTGCAACCTGATTAGGGGTCCAGTTATTTAGTTTTTGAATAACACGCATATCGCAGAATAGGTAGATGTTGTCAAACTCCTCTGAAAGTCCTGTTTTATATATTCCACAAATACGAAATTTTCTGATTTTTTTTTCCTTTTCAAGAAAATAAACCAAAAAAGAATCTCCATTTTTTAAATTCAGTTTATTGCTTAAGTTAGCTGAAACTAAAACATCTAGAGAGGGTGCTGATGACTTGACATTTGGAATCCTTCCTTCAACAAGGTGTTCCCTTAAAAAGTTAAAATCATAGTCGGCAGCGGTACCTTTTAATACAACACCTTCAAATTCTGTAGCAGTTTTAAGGATACCGGCCTTGTGCGCATATGCCTGCACATGTTGAACACCTTTGAGCGATTTAATGTCAGGTAAAAAATTTTGCTGACTGCTGATTGGTATTTCTTCAAGACTGCCATTTGATTCAAACCCATTGATCCGGATATGTGCTGCAAAGCAGGCAACCTTTTGTGTAATCTGATTTTTAAATCCGGTTACAATCATAACCGCAAGAATCATTACTGATACACCAAGTGCTACACTGATAATAGCGAGCCTGATCACAGGCTGCTTAAGTCTTTTATTTTTTACGGTTCCTTGTAAAAACCGTTCTGCTATGAATGTTTCGTATGACAATGCCCTTGTTCTTATAAGCAAAGATGCATTATTTGATTCATTTATGCTTATTGATAATTTTATTATGTTTGGATTTCAATTGCACTCATTTCATCTTTTTACTTCATGAATAGTATAAAACACATTTTCTTATATGGTTGTTTGATGGCAAATGTATATTCCTGTAGTACCACATCAAATGCCAATTCAGGGAATTCCGATTTGTCGAAAATAGTAACTGGTGCAGCGCAAATGGAAGCGTACCTGCCTTTAATAAAAGGCAAAGTGATTGCTATTGTGGCAAATCAAACTTCTGTTGTGGGCAGCCGGCATCTTGTTGATACCTTACTAAAATTAAAAGTAGAAATAAAGTTGGTTTTTGCACCGGAGCATGGTTTTAGAGGAGAAGCCGAAGCTGGTGAAACGGTTCTAAGTGGGAGGGATAGTAAAACCGGACTGTCAATGATATCTTTATACGGCGACCATAAGAAACCCTCTTCCGAAGATTTGGCCGGCATTGACATGGTTGTTTTTGATATTCAGGATGTAGGTGCCCGTTTCTTTACTTATATATCAACTTTAAATGAGGTCATGGAAGCTTGTGCTGAAAAAGGCATACCGGTTTTAGTGCTTGATCGTCCAAATCCTAATGGGAATTATGTGGATGGTCCAATATTGGATCCCAATTTTACCTCTTTCGTAGGAATGAATCCGGTTCCAGTTGTACATGGATTGACAATGGCTGAATATGCGTTAATGCTAAATGGGGAAGGGTGGCTGTCCAATCATATTAAATGTGAATTGTTTTATGTCAAAATAAAAAATTGGGATCACAATTCAATTTATAATTTACCAATACCGCCATCACCTAATTTGCCCAATATGACTGCTGTTTTTTTATATCCTTCATTATGTTTTTTTGAAGGAACGATGGTCAGTCTGGGAAGAGGTACCGATTTTCCATTTCAGGTTTTTGGATATCCTGAAATGCCCGGCGGTAAATTTACTTTCACCCCTCGAAGTATAAAAGGTAAATCGGTAAAGCCACTTTATGAAGGACAAAAATGTTCAGGCATTGACTTAAGGAATTTCAGAGAGCAAAAGAATATTAATTTAAAACAGGTTAATTTAAAATGGCTGATGGCATGTTATAATGCTACAACTACAAAGGCAACTTTTTTTAATAAATTCTTTGACACCCTTGCAGGCTCAGATCAATTAAGATTGCAAATTGTTGCTGGGATAGATGAGGGAACTATCCGTCAAGGTTGGCAAAAGGGCTTGGCTGAATTCAAAAAAAAACGACTGAACTATTTATTATATAAAGACTTTGAGTAATGGAAAGAGGCTGATGATTTTCATCAGCCTCTTTTTTTTTCTGCGAAATAGTTTTAGTCAACTGCGAATCTGAAATGACTGGTCTGGGCACCTTTCTGAACGATTAATAAATACAAACCGGGAGGGAAGTGATTTACATTTACCTCAGCACCATTGCTGCCATCTTCTGCTTTGCGCGATTCCTGTAACAACTCACGTCCCGACATGTCACAAACTTTTAATACATAATTTTCATCTTTTTCTGAATTGAATGTATAGTTCAAGTTGGTGTGTGTAGGACTTGGAAAGGCTGCTAAGCCAAATGGATTCTCTTCAAGAAATCTGGATGATGCCTGCGGTGTAGTAAATGCCACCTTCGAAGTCCAGGTTCCCAATGCACCTGTAAAACATTTTCCTCTTATATCAACCAGATAACTTGTATTGGGTTTTAAGGCATGAACAACATATTGACCAATATTGTTGTTTCCATTTATTAAAATACTTCGCATACTTCCGGTAGCTGCATTCGTAATTCTTATACGAATGGTATCCATCGACATCAGATTGTCCCAATTTATTGTTGCATTACAAGGCAAAACATTGGTAACGGAAACATTTCCCATAA
Source organism: Bacteroidota bacterium (assembly GCA_031418215.1). Classification (GTDB taxonomy): domain Bacteria; phylum Bacteroidota; class Bacteroidia; order AKYH767-A; family OLB10; genus JANOXC01. Next base: position 22,269 of record JANOXC010000090.1, on the reverse strand, counting down.
AGCCGCATGGATCGATGGTGGTAAAATAAGATGGTTGTGAATAAGCAGATGTTACCGTTCCGCATTTTGATAAAATACTCCATTCATACATGGTGTTCGGCGTCAAATTGGTAATCGCTCCTCCCTTTGCATTTGTTGTACCGATGTAACTTCTGTAAAAATAGCTAGTGGTTCCAACAGGTCGGAAACGAACAATGAACTTTGACGCAACTGTTTGATACCAGTTTAATTGAGCTCTGTTTGTATTGATATTTGTTGCTGATAAATTACTTGGTATGGAACCACATGGAAGTGCAGTTGACATTGTTGTGAAATTATCATTCACACTGACTTTCTGCAGATTCAAACAATTTGTTTGTATTTTCCAGTTGTAATTTGTCCCTGAAATTAAATTTACTATTCGGTAACTTGAAATATTGCCCTGTATTGAAACAGTTTGATAATTTGTTGTACCGCTGATCCAGTAGGTTAATGTAAATGAATCACCTGTAACTGCTGGATTCCAGGCAATAGTTGCTGCGGTGTCAATAATATCAAATGCTGTCAGCATATCCGGTGTACCACATGGCTTACCGGTTATTGAACCAATATTCATTTCTGCCAGTTGTGATTTACATCCAAAAGGGCTGATTGCAATTACAGAATATAATGCAGGACTTAATACATTGATGGTAGCCGCAGTTTGTCCGTTTGACCATAAATAGGAGGACGCTGAGGGTTCATTTGCGGTGAGCTGATATGCGGCATTTGGAATGTAATTTATCGAAATTGTAGGCGATGGTGGTTGTACTGCTTTTGAAACGGCAATTGATGTTGATACTGTGTTGCCATAAGAATCGTAAATATTTAACGTATAAGTTCCTTCCTGTGTAACATCAATAGATTGTGTTGTTGCACCGCCTGGCGACCAGCTGTATGCATAGGCAGGATCTGATTGTAAAGTTACATTGCTGCCAGGACATATATATTGATTGCCTGCATAGGTAATGTTGGCAACAATTAATGGAGTAACAACAACCGTTACCGGATCTGATGTTGCGGAACATCCTTGCGCGCTAAATCCAGTTACTTTATATATTCCTGCTGTGCCGGAAGTAATTGAAGCTGCAGTTTCGCCTCCGGGATTCCATAAATAGGTGGCACCTCCATTGCCGGTTAAGGTTACATTTTGTCCTGACATAAATTGCATTGGGCCACTGTTGTTGATTGTAACAACAGGTAAACTGTTCACGGTTACTAAGGTTGCAGCTGAAACACCGGCGCATCCATCACTATTTATTTCTGTAACCTTATAATTTCCCGTACTACTTACAATAATTGATTGACTTGTTTCTCCTGAAGACCAATAATAAGATGAAGCCGGAGTTGCTGTGAGTTCAATACTATCACCGGCACAGAAGTTAGTAGGACCGGATGTGGAAATTGACGGAGTTGGCTTATTAAAGATCATAACATTGACCGTCGAGCTTGTTCCAATGCATCCTGCACTATTTGTTACTGTAACATTGTAGCTGCCGGTATTTGAAACTGCTATTGATTTTGTTGTTTTTCCATTTGACCATTGAAATAATGTTCCTGAAGAAGCGGTAAGAATAACGCTGTCTCCCTGACAAAAACTTGTTGGTCCTGATGTAGCGACGGTCGCCAACGTATTGGCACAGCTTGTTTGATTAGTATTTAGTTGTAATGAAGGGTTAATGCTGAGAAGTATTCTATCAACCTCTAATGAAGTGTTAGATGCACTTAAAGCTAAATTTTGTAATTGAGGAGTTGTATTGAAAAAGATTGCCTGATTAGAACATGCATCAATACTATACCATTGCCATGTTGAATCAGAAATACAGCCAATTGATTTTTGGTTTGCACCATTAACTGACACTGATAAGCCTGTGTTGTTACCGTTCACACTTCTGGCGCGAACCCAAAAATATAACTTCGTATTTGTACGCGGTTCAAATTGATATTGCAACGGCGTGGTTGCTGCATTAAAAGCAACATAGCTCGTTATATTCCTGAAATCACCGCTGGCTGTATTTGCCGGACGTTCGGTTGCAATTTTAAAAGAAGTGGAATTGTTTTCCATTAGCTCTGCCTCAAGATTGAAATCCTTTGACCAGTTATAAGGATGTGTTGCCTCATGCCATCCATCCAATTGGTAGAAAACCGGAGCAGAGGGATTGCTGTTATCATATATATAAGTACTTCCCTGACGACGGATTTTAAATTGTATTTTATTACCATTAAGGTTAATAGTTGCATCATTTTCTAATTCCGTATTGCCAGCCATGTTGGAGTTGGGCTGAATAGTGCCGGTAATGGCATATATATTACTTGTACGATTTTTACGAGCAACAACTAATTTTCTAGCATCACCTGCCTCAAATGAATAACCTGGAGAAGTAGGATTGCCATAGTTATTAGGCTTGTCACCAGGAAGTAAATCACCATTGCGAAGTAAATCTTCATATTGACTTGTTACAGCCTGTGCATAAGTTGGAATAGTTGCCTGCCAAACATAACCTGCAGGATTGGCTGGTGGGGGATTAGGTGACTGGTAGGATGAAGATTCATTAAAGAATCCGGTAAAATAATATTCGGCACCTAGCATACCCAAACACTTTAACAAGCCAAGCCATTGTGCCGGGCGTATGTTACTTTCTTCGTTCTCATTCCAACCGGCAGCAACAAACGGAGAGAATAATTTATCACCTGCTGATAATTCATAATAACGACCATCAATAATATGTTGCCAGCCATTCCATGCGCTTGAACCGGTAGCCCATTTTGACGGCCAACGTGGATAAAAGTCGGGTGTAGCGAAATGTTCGCCATTAGGAGTTTTGTTGATGAATCTTGTTTCGCTGTATTTATGTCTTGTTGTAGGATGTCCGCTTATTTGATATTCTGCATATTTAGTATTGGATAGTTGTGGAAGGTTTAGAAACAAATCACGATAGGCCATAGAAACCCGTGCTTTACGATTTCCTAGATAAGTATCCCAGTCAGGAATGCCGGAAGCTGCCTTATCACTTACAATTTCAGGATCAAGAGACATGGCTGATGCACTTGGCTTTGGTATCACTTCTGCATTTTCGCATATAAAATCCAAAGGCCTTGTCAATGAATTTAGCAATCGTTGTACTTGTACTCGTTGTGTTATTCCATCATTTTTAAATGAATCTATCGGAGCAGATGGACTCCAAAATTTATTTGCATTTACCTGACCTGATAAATTAAGAAATTGCCCTGTGTTATTTTTTATATAATGTACAGATGGAAGAACCTTACATTCAATGTAACCTGTTGTTGCAGTAAATCCAAAGGAGCTGGGATTTAACTGGGCCCAAAAACTAATTGCAGATGTTGGTAATTGAGGATTACTATTTGCAAGTTTAACCCATGCTCCGTGATATTTGGCAGTATCATTATATTGTGTTGAAGTACTTGTATTAGCCGATACCATAAGGTAATAATGCCAATTCTGCGCCAGTTCCTTTTGAAGTTCAACACTATTGGACACAGCTTTAGCACTGCTAACACCTGGCTGGAACTCACCGGCAAGATACCTCAAACCTATCCAGTTAAAGTTCGGTTGTAAAGTGTGGTTGCTTTTAAATCGAGGTAGGGGAAAGCTTTTTAACTGATCAATCGCACTTACATTATAGTTAGGATGATTTGGTGCATATTCATTCAATTCAACTCCAGTGGTAACTGCTGCCGCAGCTGGTGGGATTACTGTAGCATTAGCAAATGAGTAATGATGATGTTGTTTTGCGTCAATAGAATGCTGATATATATTATTTGCGGGCAGTTCATTCGAATACATGGCTATTTCATCTATGTTGCCTTTAAATTTGTAATACGAAGTGTTGGTATTTATAAACACATCATTGTTGCTTGTGTTCGAAAGATTTTTATTAAAGGATCCTGTTAATGTAGTTGTAGAAAATCCTGCTGGTAATTGGCCATCAACCCAAACTTCTTTTTTACCGGTGGTGGTCTTATATTTAAATACTAAGTGATGCCAGTTTCCATCAGTGTAGTAACCGTAAGTAGCTCTTCCTATTCCATCAAGGTTAATCATTAAGTTATCACTAATCACACTACCTGTTGATGAAAGTATGTTAGTGCTAAACTGAATATAAGGGTAACCCATCTTTATTAAAAAAGCATTATCCTTCCTGTTGATGAATTGCGTAGTGTTAAAATATAGCTCCGGCTTAAAAAGGAATTCAATGGTTAAATCATTATTGAGTGTATATTTAGAAATTACAATAATTTTTCCTTGATCATCTAACTTAAGGCTTTTTCCGACTCCGGAATTGATACTGTTATCAATTTTGTAGATGCAGTTGTACGCACTTACATTTAATGTTGCACTTGACATCGAGTCTTTGAGTGGAGCATTACCATCAAATGTCCAATAATGATCCGGCAAAGTATTTTGTGCTTGACAATTATAACTCATCAATACAAAAAAGATAATTGTCAAGCAGGTTAATAATCCTGATATCTTATTTCTCATTGGCATGTAATTATTTATTTTCATCAGCAATAATTTTGGAATTGTTTTTGAGATAGTGTTTGCCTTTGAGGGTTGTTTCAAAAGGTTACCTCAATTAAATACATTTCTTAGGCAGGAATTAAATGGGTTTCTCCCATTTGTTTCTTTGTAAGGAGAAGTGGTTTATTTTGCGTCCCTGAACAAATGGAAAAATGGCGCAGCGCCTCTGTAGATCAACTTTTCAGATCCTTCGGGCTTTAATTAATACAAGGAATTATTGGAATTGGAAATGAAAGAAATATAGGAATTTTCATTCCCCGGTGAAAAATGGTTGATTATTGCTTATTTCAAGGAAAAGTATTTCAAATCGTACTTTTTAAGACAAAATGAAATATAGGTTCAAACAAAGCGAGCCATGGAACTAATTCCATGGCTCGCTTTGCATTTTGGATTTCTGTTTATTACTTTAATGAGGCAATTTTAATTCGTTTTGACTCTTTACCAGAATTAATGACTGCAAAGTAAACACCTTTTCTTAGGTTGCTTCCATCATACTGGAACTCATTAAGTCCTTCTTGAGCTTCGTAACCATCTGCCAATACACCAACAATTCTTCCTTCCATATCGTAGATCTTTACAGTGACTTTTTGGGCTTCAACTAATGTAACGGAAATTGTGGTTAAATCTGCAAAGGGATTTGGATAAGCATTTGCCGTAAATCCATCTATTCCTAAAGTTTCTCCCTCTCTGCAAGGAACTGTTACTGTGTACTCAGTTGAAAACTTACCACAACTGCCAAGCTGTACCCGAACTTTATAATTTCCAGGTGAGTTAACGAGGTAAGACGAGGATTTGTTGCCTGCAGATGCAATAGTCTGATTATTTTTATACCATACATAAGAGTTTCCTGTTGAATTTGTAACATTTAAAGTTACGCTTCCTCCATTGCAAAATGAAAGTGGGCCACTTGGTGTAAATGTAAATACTGCACGCGGATTTACCTTTACATTAATTGGCGATGATGGTAATGTGAGACAGCCATTCACACCAACGGTAACTGTATAATCTCCGCTTATGGTGGCATTAATTGTTTGTGTAGTAGCTCCATTGGACCATAAATAAGTACCGCCCGCGTTAGCAGTAAGGCTCACTGTACCACCTTCACAGAAGGTTGTTGTTCCATTTGCTACAGCTGTTGATGGGATACTGGATGTACTAGAAGATGTTACAACTACAGGCTGTGACGTAATACTGCAAGAACTTGCATTTGTAATGACAACACTATACGATCCACTGTTTGTAACTACAATAGATCTAGTTGTTGCACCCCCTGGAGACCACAAGAAAGTAGCATTGGATTCATTAGCTTTAAGATCTACCGAACCACCTGTACAGAAAGTCAAAGAACCGGAAGCGGTAATTCCATTAGTAGGTGTAGCATTAACTGTAACAACCACTGGATTAGAATTGGCGTTTAAAGTTCCATTGGAAACTCTAACAGTATAAGAACCTGCAGCATTAACATTGATTGATTGTGTTGTAGCACCAGTTGACCAGAGATATGCTGTTCCTGTATTAGCTGATAAGGTTACATTATTACCGGCACATAATGTTGTTGAACCCATTGGTGTTATTACCGCAGTGGCTATAACAACATTTCCGCAAGGAGCAGCTCCATTTGGATAATAAGCACCATTTTGTGGTGTTAATGTAACTCTGTCAATTTGCAATTTGTTATTGATGTTTGACAAGGTGATTTTATGAGTTGCAAGTGACAAATTGGTAAAAGAAATAGGCTGACCATTTGTTGATTCATAGCGATACCATTTCCAGTTTTGATCTGTTATGCAATTAATGGTTTTAGCCGCGCCACCATCAAGGGATACGTTAAACCCGGTGTTTGTACCATCAACACTTCTTGCCAACACCCATAAATAATGTGTAGCTGTTGTTTGCCCACGAGGCTGAACATTATATTCAACTGAAGAAGTAGCATTGAATGTTAGGTAAGAAGTATAATTTGTAAAGTCACCAGCAGCTGTTCCAGAAGGAACTTCTGTTTGAATTGCAACATTCAATGGAGTGTTGTCAAATAATTCAGCTTCCAGATCAAATGTTTTGGTCCAATAATATGGATGCGTGCTTTCATGCCATGCATCTAATTGATAGAAAACAGGAGATGCCGCATTAGTCTTATCATATATAAATGTACTACCTTGTTTTCTGATGTTAAACTTCAACGTCTGACCATCAAGTTTGATACTTGCAACTCCATCCAATTCTGAGTTTCCTATCATATTGGAATTATTCTGAATCGTTCCGGAAATCACATATTTATTTAATGTATTGTGTTTACGAACAGCAACTAACTTTCTAACATCACCCGCATAAAATTGGTAACCGGGTAAACCTGTTAGTCCTGTTACGCGTGCTGGCACATCGCCATCCATTAAATATCCATTTCTTAATAGATCTTCATACCTGCTGGTTAAAGCTTGTACATAACTTGGTGATGACACTTGCCATATATAATTTTCTGGTAGTTGTGGTGGAACGATTTCAGAGAAGTAACCGGTTTGGAAATTTTCAACACCGGTAATAGCTACTGCTTTAAGGAAGCCAAGCCATTGTGCCGGACGTAATGTTTTTTCTTCTTCATATGACCAACCGGGTGAAACTACAGGTGAAAATAATTTATCGCCCATACTGATTTCCTGGTAACGCTGATCAATTAAATCTTCCCAGCCTTTTGCCATTCCTGATCCGTCTAACCACGCAAATGGCCACTGAACATACAAATCTCCGGTTGAGTAATACATACCATTTCTTTTTGTCATCAGCCCTCTTGTTTCAGCCCAATCCCAGTTGGAAGGATGTGCTGTTAATTGGTAATGCTGTATCCAGGTTGAAGACAATTGTGGCAGTGATTTGTATTCACTCATATAAGCTCCTGCAACACCGCCCATTTTACGACCGATATATTTTGACCAATCAAGACCGGATGCATTTTTTGCTGCTAGTACTGTAGGGTCTATTGTTAATCCTGTTTCTGTCCAATGTGTAATCACCTCGCCATTTTCAAATATCACATCTAGTGGTCGTGTTAAAGCGGTGGTCAAACTTGATAAATATTTCCTTTGTGTTTTACCATCTTGTACAATTGAATCCAAAGGAGTTTGAGGACTAAGTATTTTATATGAAACCACGTTACCATTTCTGTCAATAAATTGTCCCTGCGCGTTTTTAAGATATGATGAACTTGGAAGACAACCACAATTAATGTAAGGATCGCTTGACGTAAATCCTTGTGAACCCGGTCTTATTTGATCCCAATAAGAAACGGCAGATGTTTTCCATGATGGATTCTGATTCGCCATTTTTATCCATGCACCATCATATGTAGTAGTATCTGTAAACTTGCCATGTCCTGTATTACTGGAAACCACCAATGTATAATTGAAATTGGTAACCATTTGCTTTTGGATTTCTTTACTGATCGTTATAACTTTATTAGTTGATGAATTAGGCTGATCAAGGCCTGCAAGACGAGCAGGATTGAGCATTGGAATGTTGGGAAATAAAGTGTTTCCCGGTTTGTAACGGGGATTTGGGAATGTCAAAAGCTGATCAAGTGCAGATACAGTTACAGTAGGATGGCCAGGTGCATATTCCATTGGATCAATTCCTGCTGATATAAGTGTTGCTGCAGGTGGAACAGTATTTACAAAATTAAAACTATAATGTTTGTTTTGCTTAAATTCATTGTAATGCTTATAGATGATGTTTTCATGCAGTGATAATTTATAGAATGCAACTTCGTCAATCTCTCCATTAAACTTATAATAATCAGTATTGGTGTTAACATCCATTGTATTATTATTCGCATTCGTTGCATTCGCTGCAAATTTTCCGGCTGGAACAATTTTTTGAAACTCTAAAGGACATTCTCCGTCAACCCAAATTTCCTTCACACCTGTTTTGGCATTGTATCTGAAAACAAAATGGTGCCAGTTGCCATCAACATAATAACCATAAGAACCACGTCCTACACCACGAAGATCAACGTAGAAATTATCGCTGACTGCAGAAGAACTGCCGTTCGGAATTACAGATGTGTTGAATTTCAAAGTAGGGTAACCAAAACGGATTTGAACCGCACCATCTCTTCTCCCAAAAAGCTGAACAGTCTGATTCAGATCAGCACCGCCTTTAAATAAAAACTCAATTGTTACAGCAGTATCTAAAGTGAATGGTGATGAAGCCACAATCATTTTAGATGCACTTGATAAGCTAAGGGATCTTCCAACAGAGTTATTGGAGGAACCACTACTAATGCTATAGGGCGAATTATAAAATGTAGGATTCAAAGCATTGTGATTCATTGAATCATTCATTGCATTGCTTCCATCAAATGTCCAATAATTATTTGGAAGAGAATTCTGAGCATTGGAAGTGCTGTTTAACGACACTAATAAAGCAACGAGCATTTTTAGTGTAAAACCTACAAGTTTTTTTGTTTGCATCTTTTTAGCTTGTTTTTTTATTTTGTTAATTGTTTTGGTAGAGGGTCTCGTTTTTGTGGTCAATCGCCTGTTTTAATTGGCATAACGCTCTCAAATGTAGGTTGAGTTTATTGTTTTCCAATGAGGATTTTGATCAATAGGCATAACATATTGATAATCAATATTAAAACTTATTAATAAGAATATTTAAGCTGCTTTTGTTGCCGTAAATCACACGTTTACCAACAATAACCAGACGTTCACCAAAGATCAGTTTGCTTTTTCAGCTAGGCTGTTTTCGAAAAGCTAAACCCTTGTTTCGCAGAAAAAGTAAAGGCTTTTTTTGATCGTATCAGCCCTTTTCTTTGCATTATTTTAATCAGGTAGCTAAGTAATATGATCGTCATCTGTTTATTTAATTACATGATCACATTTACATTTCCTTCGCGTGTTTGGCGGTATCCGGTTAATCCGGCTGCAGTGATTTTATAAACGTAGGAACCAGTTGATACCTTTTTGCCGAGAAAAGTGCCGTCCCACCTTTTATTCGCATCACTTGTTTCGTAAAGCAACTGTCCCCATCTGTCGTAAATACTCATGGTGAATTCCTTAATAGCTTCTCCGCTTATTCCAAACGTGTCATTAATACCATCATCATTTGGTGTAAATGTATTAGGAATGTAAAAGGTCATGTTCGGTATAACAGTCGTTTCATTGGAAACACTTAGTACCGATAGGTCACCTTTCTTGTAAGCAATTACCCTGTATGTTCTTCCAAGCCTGGTCTGGCAGTTAGCATTCCTGGAGAATAGCGTTAGCAGTGCAAGTAGCGTTAAGAGTTGAATCGTTTTTTTCATGATCTTGTTTTCAAACTTCTTAGTCAAAGCTACAATGCATAGATTGCCATTATTTCACTTAATCCATGTTTTAATGCATTTGTAAGATTTCAAGGAAATTATTGAATCCTTATAAACGCTAATTTCAAGGTTGTTTCCATAAATATTTAAAAATCAATTAAATAGCGGTGTTAAAGCAAATCTAATACTATCAATTAAGTATTACGAAGTTGAATGGATAAGGTTGGACGGTGATCAATGAAAAAGGGCTTTCAACCTTTTTTCATAATTCCTGACCTTGTAAGTGAAGCTGCCTGGTATTTCATTTTGGATTATTTCTTTACGAAAGACAATAAATGTAAAAAGGAGTTCCTTTTTATAAGGTTATTAATCATGTTGCTTCGTTAATAAATGTGCTATATTTGGTGTCATTAAAGGTTAACTGAAATGCATTTAGAAAACAACAAATCAGTTCCAATCAAATTGATAGCACTTATTTCATTCAATGGGTAGCCAGCGCTTAATTAAGTCTGGCTATTTTATTTTATATACAATCATCTCTATAAATTAACCCTAAAAAAATAATACCATGCACACACAAGAACAACTCATGGAAATGAAATCCGAACAGGATGAATGGCAAAACAGAATTAGGTTTTACCGAGATGAAATCAAGCAATTTAACCAGCATTTGGGTAAAGTTGCTCAACCTGGAGCCCCAAGGGAATTGATGGCCACTGTTGAACATTTTCAAAACCAGTTCATACGACAGAATGAAGTATTAGATATTATCAGGCATGAATTTAAACAACATGAAAATCTAATTGAGGCTTTGCAGGAAAAAGCAGTTGGTGGGCTTGAAGATGGCATTCAAAAAATTCATACTGTTCAACGTGAAAAACTAGATCAGTTCGAAAAAATATTTCATGAGCTAAGAGGTGAATTCAATGTTTTTTTAAACCAGGTTAATTAAGCCGGAGAATTCCCGATGTTTTTTAATGAGGCTGTTTTACCTGTAAGACAGCCTTTTTAATGATTACGTGCCGTATGATTATAAAAGAAAGAGCATTGAAACTAATATGATAATGGCAAGCATTTCTTCCACCACCATTATCATCATGTCGAACAAGTTAATGTTTCTGATGAAAGGTGTTGAAGGTGATTTCTGCTTTTCATCTTCCATATGATCGAATGTAATTACAGGCTCATTTTTTTTCATGCCTTTATTTTATGCTCAAATTAGCATCATATAATCAGCAGAATGTTAAAAGAATGTTGAACATTGCCGATGTAAGGAAAAACAATTTTTGTTGATTTGCACAATAACAAAGTGGCTTCAATATGGCCGACCTGTTCATTATAATTCTTTAGCATACACTGCCTTATATCATGAAAAGAACAATTTTTGTCCTAGGAGCACCTCGATCCGGTACAACCTTATTAATTAATATGCTAGTAATGAACCAATCCAAAATAGTTGGTTCACCGGAGGAATCACAGTTTTATACAACAACCTTACATGAACCTTACACATTGGATACCTTTTTAAATGCAAAATATTTTAAGAAGTTATTGAATGAAGTGGAAGTTAAGGAGATTTTTCAGCGATCAACAAACCATCTTGATTTTTTCAGAAATACAATTGCTTATTGTCAGGGCAGGGAAGGGAAGTCTGTGTTTGCAGAAAAAAGCCCCATGCATACCTTATATTATAAGGAACTCTTGAAAGACTTTGAAAATGTGGAGTTCATGCTCATTAAAAGAAACATGTGTGCCAATGTACAATCAATAGCCTTTACCAAATGGATTCCGCTTACCAGTGATGTTTTTCCCGGACCAATCAGAGATAGTAAGTCCGTCCGTTACTTTTTTGCAACATTGCATTTGTATAAATATTGGAAGGTGACAAACGAACTGGAAAAAAACCCAGCCTGCAAATTGTCAATTCAATATGAAGATATTATCCTTGAGAATGTAAACATGAAATCATTGCTGCAAAATGCATTGGGTTTTGAGATGGATGAACTTTATGTTTCACGGCCATTTTCAAATGCTGTATCTCACTTTAATTACGGTCTTGATAAATCGCGCGTTGAAGACTATAAGAATGTGATGCCAAAAGGGATACAATATTTTATTAACTCAATATTTAATCCTGAGTCTGTTTTGCAAAACATATTGGGTAAAATGGTCATCTTGCTTTTCTTTGAACCTTTGCTCCTAATTAGGAAGTTGCAAGGGAAAAAATAAATTATCACCCAAGCTTTATGTTTTTGTTGCAATAATAAATTTCATCAGGTATATTATTGGAACAAACGACTATTGTTTTGTTAGTTGCATATTCTGCAATTAAATTTTTGTAGAAAAGTACTCCATTTGCATCGAGATTAGAAAGTGGTTCATCCAGTAAAACTATTTCTGTTGACGATAGCAATGCGGAGGCAAGCTTTAATCGCTGTTTCATGCCGGAGGAGAAAGTGCGAATTGCTTTATCTCTTGATTCCGTTAAAAAAGAAATTTCGATCAGTCGATTAATGGTAATGCCATCCATTAGTGACTGATGCTTTATATAAAAATCAATGAACTCCATTAAAGTAAGTTCTTCTATTAACTCCATGTAAGGAGCCGAATAAGATATATATGTATAAATGTTATCAGATGAAATTGCAGAACCGTTGTAGCTATATATAACAGTGCCGTTTGTTGGCCTGATGAATCCGGAAATTATCTGAAGCAAAGTTGATTTTCCTGAACCATTGTGGCCGACAAGCGCAATTTTATCACCTTGATTTATCTGGAGATTGATTTCCCTGAACAACCAATTGGTCCCAAAGCGTTTTCCTATATTGTCAAGTTCAATGTTTATCACCCTAACGAAGAATATATATTAGTCTTCTTCATTGCCGATGTATCCCTTCATAATTCCTCTTGTAGAACCATTAATAAATTGAAGGATTTCCTCACGAACCGGTGAAGGAGCAATTTCACTTTCAATAGCAGCTTTTGCTTTATTCAATGCAAAACCTTTCTGAAAAAGAATACGGTAGATTTCTTGTATCTCACCAATAGATTCATTTGAAAAACCTCTTCTGCGAAGACCAACTGCATTAATACCAACATAAGAAAGCGGCTCATGTGCAGATTTTGTAAATGGAGGAACATCTTTTCTGACCAATGAACCACCACTGATCATTACGTGTCCGCCGATATGAACAAACTGATGAACAGCAGATAAGCCGCCAATGATAGCATAATCATCAATAGTAATATGTCCGGCCAGTGTTACGCCATTGGCAAGGATGCAATGATTGCCTACTATACAATCATGAGCAATATGAACATATGCCATCAATAAACAATCACTACCTATTGTGGTTTTGCCTAGCGCTTTTGTCCCTTTATTCACCGTAACAAATTCGCGGATGGTAGTATTATCACCAATAATTGTTAAAGTGTTTTCACCTTCGTATTTTAAATCTTGCGGAATGGCAGAAATTACCGCACCTGGAAATATTTTGCAATTCTTACCAATTCGAGCTCCATTATATATAGTTACATTGGAACCAATCCATGTATTATCACCAATCTCCACATCACCATTAATCATTGTAAATGGATCAACAGTTACGTTGCTGCCAAGTTTTGCTTTTGGATCAATATGGGTAAGCTGTGAAATCATCATTTATCTTTTCGAACGATTTGTGCAAGCATTTCTGCCTCCATAACAACTTTATCGCCCACCATTGCAATGCCTTTCATATGGCATAATCCACGACGAATAGGGGAGAGTAATTCCATGTTAAACACAATCGTATCTCCCGGAATTACTTTTTGCTTAAAACGGGCTTCCGAAATTTTCATGAAATAGGTTAGGTAATTCTGTGGATCGGGTACAGTACTTAGTATCAGCATGCCGCCTACCTGAGCCATTGCTTCTATTTGTAAAACTCCGGGCATGATTGGATTATTGGGAAAGTGCCCTTCAAAAAACCACTCATTCATCGTAACATTTTTGACTCCTACTACCTGCGACTCATTCATTTCAATGATTTTATCAATCAATAAAAATGGGTAACGGTGAGGCAACATAGCAGAAATCTTATTGATATCAGCTACTGCAGGAGCAGCAGGATCATAACGACGGGCTAACCTATTGGTTTCTCCTTTGATTAAAGCTTTGATCTTTTTTGCAAACTCTACATTCGCAGCATGGCCTGGTCTTGCAGCCAGAATATGACCTTGAATTGGCTGACCAATTAAAGCAAGGTCGCCAATAATATCCAGTAATTTATGTCGTGCAGGTTCATTTTGAAAATGTAACTGAACATTATTTAATATCCCTTTCTCTTTGATCTGAACACTTGGCTTGTGAAATAGTTTTGCTAACTCATCCAATTTATCTTGGCTGATAGGCTTATCAACAACTACAATTGCATTGTTAAGGTCACCACCTTTTATCAGGTTATGCTTGACTAGCATTTCCAACTCATGTAAAAAACAAAAAGTACGGCAGGGAGCTATATCATTTTTGAATTCATGCAACATATGTAACTGTGCATGTTGTGTTCCAAGAACAGGGCTATTATAATCAACCATCACGGTTAATCTGTAATCAGGACTAGGGACTGCAAGCATTTCAACATTCCTTGCCGGCTCCTCAAAAGTCAGATTATCATTTAAAACATAAACCTTCCTTGGTGCATTTTGTTCTTCAATACCTGCTGATAACAAAGCCTCAACAAATTGACTGGAGCTCCCGTCCATTATCGGCACTTCAGGCCCATCCAGTTCAATTAGCACATTGTCAATTTCTAAACCAACCAAAGCGGCCAAAGCATGTTCAGTTGTGCTCACCTTTGCCTTGTTCTGCATGAGGGTTGTCCCCCTTGATGTGTCAACAACATTATCCACATCAGCATCAATAATAGGCTGCCCGTCAAGGTCAACTCTTTTGAATTTATACCAATGATTTACAGGTGCAGGCTTAAAAGTCAAAGTAATAGGGACCCCTGTATGCAGTCCAATTCCTGAAACAGTTACGGGCTTTTTTAACGTGGTTTGTTTGGCTGACATACTTCTTACTTAGATCAGGAATTTTTGGTTGATTTTATTTCTGAAAAAATACGTTGTAATTCGGCTATTTTTTTCTCGAGTTCTGGTAATTTACGGAACAAAACATAGGTGCGTTTATAATCACTGATGCTAAAAGCCGGTGAGCCTTGTACAATTTCATTCTCCTTAGTAATACTTGCACCAACTCCAGATTGCGCAGCTATTTTCACACCATCGGCTATAATTATATGTCCTACAATTCCAACTTGACCACCAATCATACAATTCTTGCCTACCTTGGTTGAACCTGCTACTCCGCTTTGTCCTGCAATAACAGTATTCTCTCCAATTTCAGCATTATGGGCGATTTGGATCAGGTTATCCAGTTTAACACCTTTCCTGATGATGGTTGAACCTAATGTGGCGCGGTCAATAGCTGTGTTTGCACCTATCTCTACATAATCTTCTATCACTACATTTCCGATCTGCGGTACCTTACTATAGTTGTTTGATTGGTTAGGTTGAAACCCAAAGCCGTCAGCGCCAATAACAACTCCAGCGTGAAAACTACAATTTGCTCCAATTACACAATCAGAATATATTTTAACGCCGGGGAAAAGGGTGGTGTGATCGCCAATTGTACAATTATCTCCCACATAACAATTAGGGTAAATTTTTACACCTTTACCCAGCTTAACATCTTTTCCAATATAACTAAAACTACCAATATAAACATCTGAACCAATGGTGGCAGAAGGATCTACAAAACTATTGGCTTCAATCCCTTTTTTATCTCTCCTTATCTTGTTATAAACATCAAGTAATTTAGCAAAAGCTTCCCTGGCATTTTCAACTCTAATCAGCGTAGAATGAACGGGCATTGTGGCCTTAAAATCCTGGTCAACAATGGTTATGCTTGCCTGTGAAGTGTAAATGTGATTGGTATAGGCCGGATTACCGAGAAAAGTCAATGATCCTTTAGTCCCTTCTTCGATTTTTGCGAGCCGGCTAACTTTGGCATCAGCATCACCTTCGATGGTTCCATTTAATAGGTCAGCAAGTTGTTGTGCAGTAAATTCCATTTTTTTAACAGTCTGCAAAGGTATGAATTGGGCCGGATTGACAAAGTCCAGCCCGAAAGTGTATCTTAAGCTGTAATTAAGTCAGTTCTAACTTCTTAACAATTCCTTTTTTAGGAATATTTATTCCTGTTTTGTAAATGGCTTATAAAGAACAATGAGGAGACGCTAATGTCGTTTGATTTTGGTCAAACTATGTGGGAGGTGTTCGCCATGAATTTATTGAGGCAAACCAACTAGTTTTGCCACTCTGTTATTTTGTAAATTTTTATTTATTAATGTTCAAGAATTTCTATGAGTAAGTGTTGTCGCCTTTTTTTATTTCTAATGCTTTTTTCTCAAGTAATAAATGCCCAAAAAACGGCCATACCGCATTTTACGGTCAGTGGGTTTGTTAAAGACAAAGCAACAGGCGAGGCCCTGATTGGATGCACAATATATATTAAGGAATTACAAAAAAGCACCCAAACAAATAATTATGGCTTTTATTCATTAACGATAGATAGTGGTAATTACAATCTGACAGTAATATATATTGGTTATAGTGATTACCAAACAGTTGTCCAGTTGGACAAAGCCCAGACTTTAAATATTGAATTGGGATACAAATCAATAGAAACAAAGGAAGTGGTCATCAGCGCTGATCGAGTTGATAAGAATGTTAAGAATGCACAACTTGGACAGGTGAATATTGAGATTGAAAAAATAAAATCTTTACCGGCTTTTATGGGGGAGGTTGATATTTTGAAAACCCTTCAACTATTACCCGGTGTTCAATCAGCAGGAGAAGGGAATGCCGGATTTTATGTGCGTGGTGGTGGCCCCGACCAAAACCTGATATTACTGGATGAAGCCGTTGTTTATAATGCCTCACATTTGTTCGGTTTTTTTTCAGTTTTTAACAGTGATGCTGTTAAAAATATGGAGTTGACCAAAGGGGGGATGCCGGCGCAATACGGAGGTCGTTTAGCATCCGTTCTTGATATTTCCATGAAGGAAGGAAACAACAAAGAATATCATGGAACAGGTGGTATTGGGTATGTGGCATCACGTTTTACATTTGAAGGACCAATTGTAAAAAACAAAGCATCTTTTATTGTTTCTGCACGAAGGACTTTCCTTGATTTATTTTTGCAAAAGCCATTCATCAAGGAAGGCTCAAGGATTGAAGGTAACAGTTATTATTTCTTTGATTTAAATACCAAAATTAATTACACAATTTCTCAAAAGGACCGGTTGTTTTTAAGTGGATATTTTGGTCGAGACGTTTTTAATTTTAAAAGCCAGACAACTGGATTTACTGTTAAGATCCCCTGGGGAAATGCCACCGGTTCAATCAGGTGGAATCATTTGTTTAGCGATAAACTATTCATGAATACCTCTTTAATATTTTCGGATTATAAATTTAATTTTGAAGCTGATCAACCACAATTTAATTTTAAAATATTTTCCGGCATTCGCGATTACAATGCAAAGTTAGATTTCACTTATTTCCCGAGTATTCTTCATAATATTAAATTCGGGGCTAATTATATATATCATCGGTTTACACCCACCAATGCCCAGGCCCGATCAGAAGATGTTGTTTTTGACCTTGGTGAAACTGTACGTTATTATGCACATGATGCTGCAATTTATATAAATGACGAGTTTGATGTTTCAGAAAAATTTCGTGTAAGTGGCGGGTTGCGAGGATCACTTTTTGCTCATGTTGGGCCATTTACGCGTTACATACCCGATCCTGTTTTTCCGAATCAGTTAAATGATTCCATTAAATATGGGAAGGGGGAGAAAGTAAAAACATATGCCAACATCGAACCCCGTTTTTCTGCTCGTTATCAATTGACAAGAAATTCATCCATAAAAGTTGCTTATACACAGAATTATCAATACTTGCACCTGGCTTCTTTATCTTCTGTTTCACTTCCTACAGATGTCTGGTTTCCTTGTACTGAAAAAGTAAAACCACAATACAGCGTTCAATATGCTACCGGATATTTTCATAACTTTAAAGATAATGCCTACGAAACATCCATCGAAGTTTATTACAAAGACATGAAGAATCTTGTCGAGTATAAAGAGGGTGCTCAACCCAGTGAGGATATTAGAAATAATGCTGACAACAATTTTGTTTTTGGAACCGGAAATAGTTATGGAGTAGAGCTTTTTGTTAAGAAAGCGAAAGGCGAATTCAATGGTTGGATCGGCTATACATTAGCATGGACGAACAGGACATTTCCTGATTTGAATTCCGGAGATCGATTCTCCCCAAAATATGACAGAAGACATGATGTTTCCATTGTATTGACCTATGGGCCAAATATGAAGTGGACTTTCGGGTTAATCTGGATTTATGCCACAGGGGATGCATTAACATTACAAACTGAACGATATGCAATTAATGCTGGAACACCTATTGATATTAATACCGGCACAGTTAGCAACAACTTATATTTATTAGGGGGCTATGGAAAAAGAAATGATTTCAGGCAGAAAGCGTATCACAGGCTTGACCTTTCTGCAACGCTGCATGTAAAAAAGCACAAAAACTGGGAGAGTGACTGGAACTTTTCTGTGTATAATGCTTATTGTCGATTGAATCCTTACTTTATTTATTTTGCACAGGAAGGAAATACACAGAATGGCACCTTAAGTATTCAAGCGAAACAGGTTTCTTTATTCCCGATTATTCCGGCTGTTACCTATAATTTTAAATTTTAAGTAATATATAAAGCAGAAAAATATATAAAATAAAAAAAGTTTTAATCATTACCACTCTAATAATAAAAAATGAAAAGAGGAATTATATATATATCAATTTTGATTTCTTTATGCTTGTTAGTTGTTTCAGGTTGTGAGAGGGATATTACCGTAGATTTACCTCAGCCCGAAAGCAAGATTGTGGTTGATGGGTATGTTGAACCCGGTATTCCTGTTTACATTGTGCTTTCACGTAATGCTGCCTACTTTGCGCCTATCAACCCAAACACTATAAATACTGCAGAATCAGGAGCTATTGTAACACTGAATGATGGTATTAATACTGTTGTAATGGCGGAAACATCGTTGGTTGTATCAGGAGTATCAATAAGTGGTATTTATATTGCACCGATGTTGGGTGTTGAGGGAAGAACATATTCACTTAGCATTGTTTCTGCTGCCGGAGAAAAGGTTTCTGCTGTTACAACACTGCCTTTTAAGGTTCCCTTGGATAGTGTTTGGTTTCAAATCCAGGAGTCATTGCCGGATAATGATTCATTGGGATATGTTTGGGCTACATTGAATGACCCTGATAAATTAAATAATTGTTATCGATGGTTTGCCATGAGGGTTGGGAAGGACTCTTCTTTTATTGCACCAATTGGTTCTTCCTTTGAAGATCAATTTGTGAATGGGACAACTTTTGATTTCGCATATAATAGGGGATCCATAATAAATTCTACTGCTGATGATGATATTAATGATGAGGCAGGATTTTATAAGACAGGAGATTCCATTATCGTAAAATGGTGTGCGGTAGATCGTACAACTTATGAATTTTGGCGTGATGCAGAAATACAAATCAGCAATAACGGAAGTCCTTTTGCATCACCATCATCAATTAAATCCAATGTAACCGGCGGACTGGGTTTATTTGCATCTTACAGCCCAAGTTATTATTATTTAAGAGCAAGGTAAACGCATTTAAAATTCGAATTCCAAAAACCGGCAATGAAACGGATTCTTGATTTAATATCACAAGGTGAAGGGGCACGGCTTGATTTTAAGAGGGAAATTTCCAGCTCCTTGCGTATTGCGAAGAGCTTGTCCGCATTTGCCAATCACTTAGGAGGGACATTATTGGTCGGGGTTAATGACAATGGTACAATTGCCGGAATTAAAGTAGAGGAAGAGAAATTTATGCTGGAGCAAGCTGCCATTTTTTTTTGTAAACCGGAAGTGATGATTGATATTCAAGAACGGCAAATAAAAGGAAAGATAATACTGGAAGTAAAAATTCCTGAAGGGGAATCAAAGCCCTATTATGCAAAGGATGAGAATGGTAAATGGTGGGTTTATATTAGGGTAGCCGATGAGTCACTACTAGCCAGTAAAGTGGTAGTTGATGTTTTACGTCGGCAGGGGAGTGGCCGTCAAACGCTTATCGAATATACCAGTAAAGAGAAAGCATTACTGGACTTTTTAAAGGAGAACAAAAGAATTACAGTTAAAGAATACTGTAAGCTGATTAACATTTCACGCTGGAGAGCCATTAAAATATTGGTGAATCTGGTTAGCGTTGGCATAATACGCTCTCATAGCACAGAGAAAACAGAGTTTTTTACCCTAAGTTAAGTATTTTAATTTGGCTACTTACGAACTTTTAGCTGTTAATTTTTTTAATAATTTCATCTAAATGAATTTGCTTTTTTATTGAATGTTTTAGTAATTTTACTTTTCAAATCCGTTAATCAAAATATTATGGGACACGAAAAAACCGTTCAAAAAGAAACAAAAAAAACTTCTACGAAGTCGTTGAAAGAGAAACGCGCTGATAAAAAGGCTAAGAAAGAATCAAAGAAGAATAACTAAAAAAAGTCCCTTCGCTTTTGTGAAGGGACTTTTTTTTATTTCAATTTTTATTCGCCTCCACCTGTCCTTTTAATTTCTGATTCACTATCGGTTGTACGTTGTTTTACACTTTTTATTTGGTTGTTTCCAAATCTCCATAAAAGTGTTACACGGAACTGTCGGCTTTCCCAACCGCCATTTGCATTAAGTGAAATAACTTTAAATGTACTTTCACTTCGCCAGTGTGATGTTTCAAAAATATCGGTAACGTTTATTTTAAGGGTGAATTTATCATTCATTAATTTTTTCTGCATGCCGACATCTAAGGACCATGATGATTCAGTTTTGAATGATCCGCCCCAAATAGAAGGACTGCCATACCAGCCTGAAATTTCAAAATTTAATCCTTTTGAAAGTTTAATGGTGTTTTGTAAATATAAATTGTCATTAGTGTCCGGTTAAAAGTCAAAGATAATCAACTGATTAGGATTTGTGTTAGGGAAATCAGTTGAATTTAGATCTCCTAACAGTTTATCAAGAGACGTTCTTTCAAATAATGTTAAGCTCAGAACCTGTAGGATTGAATGTAAGGATTGGGGTAGTTTAAGCTTCTTCTTCATTATGGCAATCAGCAAATAATTCGATATGGCGATCCATACTTGAGTATATACTGCATTGGGGCTAGTGCCATAAAATGATTTTATTTTCAAGTGTTGTTTAATCCATTTGAAAAAAAGTTCAATTTTCCAGCGTTGCTTATAAAGATCTGCAACAGTAATCGCTGGCAATTCCATATGGTTAGTCAGATATACGTATGACTCGTTTGTTTCGTGATCTTTGAATTTTATTCTTCGAATCTTATTTGGATAATCAATGGATGAATAAAACCCGTTTAATAAAATTCTTTGATCAAATAATATGCCCGCATTTTTATCGGGTTTCCGTGAATCAATTCGTTTAAAATTCAAGTTGTCTTTAGCTCTGATTACAAAATATGATTTAGCTTCATCAATCACGTTTAACCTCTGAAAATCGGTATATCCACGATCAAGAATATATATTGCTCCTGGCTCAAACTGTAATACATCAAGCGCATTTACATCATGAATATCACCAGTAGTAATATGAACACATGTCGGAATGGATCCACGCAAATCTAATTGAGTATGAAGCTTTATGGCGCCTTTCGCTTTACGAAATGTAGCCCAAGGGAATAAAGTTAAACACAAGTCGATGGTAGTACTGTCGAACGCATATACTAAGTTATCAATATCAATTGTAAATGTGGAATCATTCGAATATAATTTCCTTGCTTCCTCAATAAGACTAGATGCAAAATCAAAATATATTCTCCAGTCACGATTTTCATTTGCTTCTGCGAGTGTACTTCGTGAAATTTGTGATCGAATGCCGCAATGATAAAGTTTCTTACCCATTGCACCCAAACATGATTCAATATCTCGCAAACTATCTCGGTATGTTAACTGTGCAAAGCTCATTACTAAATATTGTTCCCAACAAGTAAAACTTCGAACACGATGATCACCATTATATCGCGTAACGCATTTGTTAAATTCATACTTGGATAAATATGAAACTATTTGGGAAAGAACTATTTGGCCCTGATTCATTTATGGAGTTTTTAGTCCACAAATGAAATCGAAAAAAAATTATACTCATGTATTTTATTAATAACCAATGCATTATGAAGATTTTAGAAATTTTAACCGGACACTAATGATAAA
>JANOXC010000089.1:0-28636 GCA_031418215.1 Bacteroidota bacterium | reverse complement strand
AATCAATGGCGCGTATGCGATAATGAACTTCTTCAAAATCAGGTGTGATGTCAACCACATAATTATAGGAACGCATATCACCCAAAAGCCGGATAAAACAGCGTTCATTAAACTTTACAAATTCCTTGGCTAAACGTATTTGATTTAAGTCAGTGCTCTGCAGTTGGTTTTTAATAAACATATCACCTGGAATTCCGGCAATATGTTCCTCAACTAATGTTTGCCGATCAACGAAATAACTGATTCGATTGGGTGATAGGATATGCTCCAGTTCTAGTCCATAGATGCGGGAACTGTCGGCTTGTTTTACATAGAAATAGTCAAAGTTATCATTAAAGTGATTTACAATTCTAATGCGGAATGGCTTTGAATTACCAAAAGTGCAATAATCAACACGGTCAACATATAAGTGCTCCATTACAGAAATATCCCCTCCTGTTTTTAGCATGGCATACATCTCCGTTAAAGCTTTGTTGATTGGCCCTATTTCAGAAGCGGAATAATGTACACTTTCCCATAAAGTGTCTTTTCCATTTTTATCTTTTATCGGGAAGGAACTTTGAAAATGCAAAAGGTCGGTATACTGAACATGGCACACCACGGTGCGGCCAAAATATTTCAGGTATTTTAGCAAAGGCTCACCAATCTTGAATATCGGCTTTTTCTTTAAATTATGATTGGTTACCATCATTAACTGTAAGCTTGTTATTTGATTGTTGTCATTTTATTAATGCTGCGGAGTACCTTCATAAATTATTTTTTTCTCACAAGCATAATGCCGTCTCTTACAGGTAATAAAACATTTTCTACCCGTAAATCATTTTTTACTTTTTGATTGAATTCATGAATAGCTCTTGTCTCCTCGTCCTGTTCGGTTTTTGGTTTTAGAATATTACCACTCCATAAAACATTATCAGCCAGCATGTATCCCCCATGATTCAATTTTGGAAAAACGAGGTCGTAATAAAGGCTGTAATTTGATTTATCAGCATCAATGAAAACAAGATCAAAGTTCATCGCTAAACCGGGAATGATTGTTTTAGCATCACCGGTGATGTGATTAATTTTTCCATTTAAGCCGGCGCGTTCAAAATATTTGTTTGCCATTTCTTCCAGTTCCTCATTCAGATCAATAGTAATTAAATGACCATGGGCGGCGAGCCCTTCACTCAGGCAAATCGCAGAATATCCGGTATAAGTGCCAATTTCTAATATATATTGCGGCCTAATCATATGACTGATCATTGACAGGATTCTGCCCTGCAAATGTCCGGAAAGCATTCGTGGGTATAGGACATTTGCATTGGTGTCGCGATTCAACTCTTCAAGTATGGGCGATTCTGATTTTGTATGTTCTTCTGAGTAATACAGCAGTTTTTCATCAATTAAATTCATGCAGGAGGGTGGTTGTTAATATTTATTAAAAGAATATTATATATATAATTTTCCAATTTTATTTTCAAAATAACAGTCAGATTATTTAAACTTTTATTGAAGTTAAGTTTTATTTTCCCAATCGATTCAACCCGGCTTTTGCTTTTTGGTCAAGACTGTTTTGGTATTCATGATTTCGCAGGCTTAAACAAATGCGAAAATATTCTTCCGCCTTCAATGCATCGCCTTTTTGCTCATACAACAATCCCATCATCAGTGCGCTGTTGGCTGCAAAATAATAACTCAAATTTTTGCCGTTAGTAATGGTTTGATCGTAATATATAATTGCTTTGTCTTGCTTATTGGTTTTATCAAATATACGTGCCAGCCGGTAAGTGAACTCCAGTTTATCGCGCAAGGAAGGGAAACTGGAAACAGGTTTGCCTGCAATTTCAGCCAGCGATCTTTGATAATACCCACCATCAAAAAGAAGACGGCTTTTTAGCAATAAAAGATTTGGCGGTTCATTACCAATAAATTCTTTCGCTGCTTGCTTGTCTTCATCAGAAAAAAGGCTGCCATTTTTTTCATCGCCGGCTTTCTTAATATTGGAAAGATACCCACCGTGATCACCTCTCAGGAGCCGTATCCAAGCAATACGTTGATAAGCGGATTTTACAAAGCTCTTGCCTTTGAATTCTGAAACATATCTTTTGAAATAGTTTTCTGCAGTATAGTCGAGATTATTGAGGTGTGCGTTGCCATCAAGATAATCCAGGTAATTAAGACGCTGAGCTTCAGGCGGCTGATTTCTTTTAGAAAGTATTGCCAGGATACTGTCGTTTTCACCATTGGCATTATGAAAAGCAACTTTCACAAATTGCAGCAACGGTTTTTGATCCAGATTAGTAATATTATAAAAACGACTTCGGATAGCTTCACTGCTTTTATTTTTTTCTAATGTCATCTCCAGAAAGGTAAGCAAGATAAGCGTTTGGTCGTGGAGATAGGCTAATTCCGGTTGGCGATGAGTTGCGTCATACAATTGTCGCAGTTCACCCAGTCCTTGTTGAATCGTACCATGAAAACCCAACAGGTTCATCATCCATTGATAGTTTTTGGGAGCAGATCCGATATTTGCATGAATGAATCCCAAGCTGCTTAAGTTGGGTTTGAAATCAGGATAGAGTTTCTGGTTTTCCTCCAGTAATTTAAAGGCTTTTCTGATTTCATAAACAGCACCAATATATTCCTCAAACTTCAGGCGGCCAATCGCAATTTGCATATAGTACTCGGCCACACATAATCTAGTGTATGGTGATTTGCCATCATAGTTATTGACTTCATCAATGCGGAGTCCGTTGTTCTTTTTTAAAGTTTCAAGGTCATTTTTATCTTCGGAGATAAATGTCCCGAGAAAATCCTTTTGGCTTTCAATGTATGGTATGAGTAGGTTTGAAGGATGTTTTTTTTTCTCCTCCACCATCAACTGATGGGCAAGGAAAAAATTTAATTTTATTGATTCTTTATATGCTTTTATACAATTGTCGTTCCAAGCAAAATCCTGCGATTTGCTTAAAAATGGGATTAAAATCAGCAAACAAAGAAGGGTAAAGCGGGCTCTCATAAAATAATTGCAGTCGGCTGTATTATCCAAGCTACAAAGGTGGAAGAAAATCGATTGTGGTCCATTCATTTTGTTGCATTACTTTCGCAAGACTAACTTTTGAATATGTATCTAATCTTATTTGATGACCCGTATTGCGATAACCTGTTGCCATTTACTTTTACAAGGCCAGTTGCCGATATTCGGGTCGGTATACTAACTATTCGGGAAAAATGGGAACGCCTAACCGGCCTAACCACCGGGACCGTAACGCGAAGTTACCTGCAAACAAAGTTTCCATTTGGAAATAGTACGAATTGCCTATTTATCAATGCCGCTTTGCTTCCCGATGAAAGATTGGTACAATGGGTCAGTAAGTTAAAACCCGGCCAGCAGCTGGTTGAAGGAGACCGATTATTGATGGCCCGTTTTAATGATTGGAAAGATTCTTCGATTCAGCAATTGATGCCCCTGGCCAATTTGGAAACGTTATTATATGATGGTCAACTGACTTTCATCAATCATAGTTGGGACATATTTTTAAAAAATGATCAGGCTATCAAAGATGATTTTTCGTTAATTACCAAAGGTAGGAAAAGCATCGTAATTTCTGCCAGCAATCATACTATTCAGCCTGATCAGATTTTTATTGAAGAAGGAGCTAAGGTGGAGTATAGTATTTTGAACGCCTCTGCCGGTCCTATATATGTTGGGGCCGGGGCCGAAATAATGGAAGGAAGCATGATACGCGGCCCATTTGCATTGGGAGAAAAAGCGCAGGTGAAGATGGGCACAAAGATTTATGGTGCAACAACCATCGGTCCGGGATCGAAAATAGGAGGAGAAATAAGCAATAGTGTAATTTGGGGTAATACAAATAAAGCGCATGATGGATTTCTTGGGAACAGTGTTATTGGTGAATGGTGCAATTTAGGGGCAGATACCAATAATTCCAACCTGAAAAATAACTATGGCGAAGTGAAAGTGTGGAATTACCAGGCCAATGATTATATAAATACGGGCTTGCAATTTTGCGGACTGTTTATGGGAGATCACAGCAAATGTGGAATCAATACCATGTTTAATACAGGAACTACTGCCGGTGTTTTTGCTAATATTTTCGGAGCCGGTTTTCCTGCTAAATTTATTCCTTCTTTTTATTGGGGAGGCGCAGAAGGGGGAGCGACCTTTTTATTGGATAAAGCACTTGAACTGGCAAGCGCAGTTTATGCCCGAAGAGGAAAGCAATTTGAAAAAGTAGATTCAGCGATTATAACGCATCTTTTTATGAATCAACTAAAACCGGAAAACGGGGAATTGGGCTGATGTTATTCTTTTTAAAATTTTATCGTTTTTGATTTTTTCGTTGCAGTTTTTGTTGACCTATTTCATTGCTTAATCACACTTTCAATTACTTGCCTATACACAGTTCATCAAACAATCGTTACTTTTACCATTCATTACACAGATGCCAATGAAAAATATTAAACTGGAACAAAATTTTGAGGAGTATGAATCAATCAATGAATTGAGCGAAGAAGATAGAAACCTGATGGCAGAAGCAGGAAAAGCCGCTGAGAATGCCTATGCGCCCTATTCTAAATTTCATGTAGGTGCTGCAGTATTGCTTGACAATGGTGTTATTGTACGTGGAAATAACCAGGAAAATGCAGCTTATCCCAGTGGTTTATGTGCTGAAAGAGTAGCGTTATTTGCTGCAGGGGCACACTATTCCGGAGTTGGCATAAAATCTATTGCCATCACTGCTTATTCTGAGTTAAGAGCTAATCATAATCAGGCAGTGAGTCCTTGTGGCGATTGCAGACAGGTAATGGCTGAATATGAACATCGCTATCATCATAATATCCGCTTGATTATGGAAGCAGAGGATGGGAAGTTCATAGTTTCTGGCAGTGTAAGACAGTTATTGCCTTATATGTTTAATGCCGATAACATTCTTTAATTCTACAAGGGATAACCTTATTTTTTAAAGTTTTTGAGAGTAAAAACCTATAACTTCCGCTGAATTTCCAAATTCAAATACTATTTTCGCTCCATATGGAAACCAACATTAAAAGCAATAAGAAAAGCAAAACCAAATTCAGCAAGGAAACTTATCTGAAATGGTATGAGGAGATGTACCTCATGCGCAGGTTCGAAGAAAAAGCCGGTCAATTGTATGGTATGCAAAAGATTAAAGGGTTTTGTCATTTATATATTGGGCAGGAAGCCGTTGTAGCCGGTGCAATGACTGTATTGAAACCTAAAGATGCCATGATAACAGCTTATCGTGATCATGCACATGCCTTGGCAAAAGGTATTTCAGCTAGAGAAGTGATGGCGGAATTGTTTGCTAAAGCTACCGGTTGTTCAAAGGGTAAGGGGGGCTCAATGCATATGTTTTCTAAGCCCCACCGTTTTTTTGGTGGACATGGCATTGTTGGTGCACAAATACCAATGGGCGCAGGCATTGCATTTGCTGAACAATATAATAAAACAGGGAATATTTGTGTGTGTTATATGGGCGATGGTGCTGTAAGGCAGGGAGCGCTTCATGAAACTTTTAATATGTCGATGCTGTGGAAGTTGCCTGTTGTTTTCATTGTAGAGAACAATGCCTATGCCATGGGCACTTCGGTAGAACGGACGAGTAATGTTACCGATCTGTATAAATTGGGATTAGCTTATGATATGCCTTCTTATCCGGTAGATGGGATGTGCGTTGAGGATGTGCATGAAGCAATGCAAAAGGCTTGTGATCATGCAAGATCAGGTAAAGGTCCTGTTTTTCTAGAGATGAATACTTATCGATACAAAGGACATTCCATGAGCGACCCTGCAAAGTACCGTACAAAGGAAGAAGTGGAAAGTTATAAAGCCAAGGACCCTGTTGAAATGGTAAAACTAACATTGCTTGAATATGGTTTTGCATCAACAGAAAGCATTGAAATCATTAATAAAAAAGTAAATGATATTGTGGAAGACAGTGTAAAATTTGCTGAGGAATCGCCATATCCTGATCCGGCTGAATTATATATAGATGTTTACTCACAAGATGATTATCCATACATCATCGAACATTGATATATATTATTTTTTCCTCGGGCAATGCCATCCTGCAAATCCTTGAGATAATAAAAAACATAAAATAAAATTAGCACAAATGGCTGAATTAGTTAGAATGCCCAAAATGAGTGATACCATGACGGAAGGCGTGGTTATAAAATGGCATAAAAAAATTGGTGATAAAGTAAAGAACGGAGAATTGGTTGCTGAAATCGAAACCGACAAAGCCACTATGGAGTTTGAATCTTTCCAGGAAGGTGTGCTTTTATATATTGGTGTTCAAGAGGGAAAAGCTGCACCTGTTGACAGTATTTTAGCTATTCTCGGAAAGGAGGGCGAAGATTACAAATCGCTGCTTGCAGAGGAGGAAAAGAAAGTGATTGTTGCTAAAAAAGAAGAACCTGCTGTAGTTGCAGCACCAGCCAAAGCTGCTGTAAATAATCCTGCACCTGTTGTTGTTGCCGCACCGGTTATTGCTCCGTTAAAAGTGGAAGAATCGAAATCAATTGTTAGTACCAATGGCAAACTTAAAGCATCTCCATTAGCAAAACGATTAGCTTTTGAAAAGGGAATTGATCTTTCCATGTTGAAAG
This sequence comes from Bacteroidota bacterium, assembly GCA_031418215.1. Classification (GTDB taxonomy): domain Bacteria; phylum Bacteroidota; class Bacteroidia; order AKYH767-A; family OLB10; genus JANOXC01. The sequence goes on along the minus strand of JANOXC010000089.1, from coordinate 21,997 downwards.
GTTCCGGTGATAATGGCCGTGTGGTCAAGCGTGATATCGATTGGTTTAAACCATCATCTTTTGCTGTTTCTGGTGGCTTGATGAAAGAATCTTCCGAAGACGTGGCCGTTTCACAAATGCGCAAAACCATTGCACGTCGGTTGAGTGAAAGTAAATTTACAGCTCCGCATTTTTACCTTACAATGGATATCGATATGGATGCTTGTATCGCAGCCAGAGAAAGTATTAACCAGGTTTCTGAGACGAAAATATCATACAATGATTTTGTTTTGAAGGCAACAGCAACAGCTTTGAAACAACATCCATCGGTTAATTCAGCTTGGATGGGTGATTTTATCAGGATCAATCACCACATAAATATTGGTGTTGCAGTTGCCATTGATGATGGTTTGCTTGTGCCTGTAGTAAAATATGCTGACACAAAAACATTGTCGCAAATTGCCACAGAAGTAAAAATGTTTGCTCAAAAGGCAAAGGATAAAAAACTTCAGCCGCAAGATTGGGAAGGCAATACTTTTACTATTTCAAACCTGGGAATGTTCAATATTGAAGAATTTACAGCCATTATCAATCCTCCTGACGCCTGCATTATGGCAATTGGCGCCATCAAGCAAGTGCCTGTTGTTAAGAATGGAGTAGTACAACCCGGAAGTGTGATGAAGGTAACCTTGAGTTGCGATCATCGCGCCGTAGATGGAGTAGTGGGCGCAAAATTTTTAAATACCTTTAAAGGATTGATGGAACACCCTGTTATTTTATTGGGACTTGGAAATATATTATGAAAGATTTTTTAGGAGTTAATTAATCATTAAAGCGCGATACTGCTACTTCACCATCAAGCGCTTCATTATATAAAAGGTGTCTGGCGAATTGTTCAGCATAATAGGGTGCCATCATTACCCCTTTAGTTCCCATACCATTAAATATTCCGATTGCAGGATTCGTTTTATGCAGGCCAATAAATGGTCTTCTGTCCTGTGTTGTAGGGCGTATTGCTGCCTGATGATTTACAATTTTAAAAGGAATTTTTACGATTTTTTTTAATTCTTCTGTTAAATAATTCAAGCCGTCTTGTGAAGGTGACTGATCTAGTTCCTTCCATGAAAATGTTGCTCCCACTTTATACCGCTTATTACCAACCGGTACTATATATATTCCTTTGTTTAATATATATTCATCTAACAGTCTTTCACATTCAATCTCGATAATTTCTCCTTTTGAGAGCAGAAATGGCAGGTTGTTAAAAAATGTTGATTGCGCTCCTGAATATCCGTTGCAAAAAATAAGCCGGTTGGCTGAAATGTTGTACCAAATCACTTTTTTATTCTTAAAATGGAGTTCGCTTTCATCGATATTGCCTTTGATTAAAATGTTTTTATTTGCAAAGAATAGGGAACTTTTTTCGACAAATTTCCTCACATCCATCCAACCGGATTGTTGCATGGTGATGCCACCAAAAGGAGCGATAACACTATCAGGAAAATGATCAGCAGTAATTTCTTTACTAATAAATGGTATCATAGATTCTTCTCCGCTTCTTGCAAGCCAATCATTTCTGTGATGGTTCGATTGATATATTTCAAGGATTGGTGTCCGATGGAAAAAATCCGAATCAAGTAATTGTGAAATTGATTTATATATATCAAAAGCAGTAGGTAGCAGTTTTTCAGCCTGCCAAGATTTTACCAGTCTTCGTCCTGTAATGGGGTGCATGATTCCTGCAGCAACAATAGAAGAAGTAACGAGCAATTGTGGGTCAACGATTTTTACCGTTGCATTGTATTTTAAAAGTGAATAAGCCAATAAGCTCCCTGCGAGACCTTGTCCTGCTATCATAAAATCTACTGATTCTGCAGGAAGGGTTTCTGTTAAACCGGACATCTCATTTTAGTAAACCAGCTCTTGAAAAAAAATTAAGGCTTACTGCCTTCATAACTTACAATGGCCAGTTTATCTCCAAAAGGACTTATGGCCAGTCTATAGAAATTGCCAATGGTTTTTGTAAAGTCAGCAACTACTTCCCATTTAATATCTTCTTGCTGTTTGGTGTCATACCGATATAATATCCCTTTCGATGCCATTAAAATAGATCCGTTTGGTGTCCAACAAAAATCTTCTTCTCCGGGAAGTGTATTACAAATAAAAATCGTGTCTGCATCTTCAGCCAGGAAAAAGTGATATATGCCCCAGTTTTCTTTTTCTTTTTTTGCAACAAAGCTCAAGTCATCTGTACCTGGAATCCTTTGAATGCACCGTCCAAAACCTCCCTCCATGACAATAACAGATTGTTGCGGAATCATATCAAACTGCTCCAATGTTGGAAATTCTCCAGTCAAAGTATACATTCCAACTGTTGTATCATTCATCCATGTGTAATACGCCAATGAATCCTGGTTTTCAACGAGATTTTTAAATTCTGTTCCGTCCATATTAACAGAATAGAATCCTTGAGCAAGTTCCGCATTCACCCTAACGATTGATAACAGATTTTTATCCGAAGGCATTGGTTGCGGCTGATATTCACTTTCAGGCGTATTGGTAATTCTTCTTGTATACTTTTTACTGATATTATATTCCATAATATCTGTTTGACCTGTATCGGGCGCACTGGCAAAATATATAAACTTTCCATCTGCAGAAAAACAAGGTTGATTATCGTAGAAATCGTTAGTTGTAATACGATTTGGTACGCCGAATGAAATTTTATTGTCATTGTTCTTGATATCTACAAGCCAGATTTCAGTTGTTTTCACATCGGCTTGGGCATGCGCTTTTAGTTGTGTGATGCAGCATAAAAAAAAGAACATCACTGTCGTTAAATTGTATTTCATGTTATTTGTTTTTTTGCTTTCGTAGAATTTGTGCTTTTGAAGGGGAATTAAAGACTGCATGCAACTCGATACTGTCGATGCCTTCAAATGTAGGTGATTTTGATGAAATATAACCTCTGATATCAGCACCATTGGCCGGATTGAATGATAATATCTTGATGCTGTCAAGGCGATTACCGAAACGTAAATCCCGTGCTAATGTTTTATGAAACACACCAAAATGTTGCGTTATTTTATAGGTTGCCATTGAATCTGAAACCTGCATCAGCATTTGTTCTTCTTCCAGGTAATAGTTGTCTGCCAATCGAAAGGGATCATTTTGAGCAATATTGTCAAGCTTTAATGTCATGGCCCTTATCAGCATGGAGGGAGAATAAAGGAAAAGCAGAATGCTGCTAATATATAAAGTGAAATAAAAACGAAGCAGCAGGGGAGCATTTGATCGAATCAAATATCCACCTGTAATGATGCCGCTGCAGAAAAAAAACAAAAAAAGGTAGCCGGGTAGCAACGGCTGATCCATGAATAAAAAGGCAAATAAAAAAAATGCAAATAAAACAACATGAATCAACAATGGCAATTTCCGTTTTTTAGCGGTATTATTTTTAATCACAATACTTATAATCACGGCAAAAGCCATGGAAGTAATATATAATGATATGGCCATGATTAATTGGGAACCGGACATCAGTACTGCTTACTTTTTAAAAGTTTTTCTAACTGAAAAAGCTCATCCCTCAACCGGGCAGCAACAATAAAGTCAAGTTCTTTCGCTGCATTTTCCATGTTTTTTCTTGCCATTAAAATAGCTTTATCAAGTGCTTCGGCGCTCATATATTGCACCACAGGGTCAGCGGCAATGTCAACATTTTCTTTTTCCACATATGCATTTAACCTGGTGCCCGCAACCACACTTTGTTTCATAATTCCTTCTTTAGATTTATTCAAAGCCTGTGGTGTAATATTATTTTTTAGGTTGTATTCCATTTGCTTGGTCCGTCGCCTGTTTGTTTCATCAATTGTTTGTTGCATGCTATTGGTAATTTTATCAGCATACATAATTACCTTGCCATTTAAATTTCTTGCTGCACGTCCGGCTGTTTGTGTAAGCGAACGATTCGAACGGAGAAATCCTTCCTTATCAGCATCGAGGATGGCTACCAGCGAAACCTCAGGGAGATCCAAGCCTTCTCTTAGGAGGTTGATTCCTACCAGCACATCAAACACACCCAATCTTAAATCCCTGAGAATTTCTACACGATCCAATGTTTCCACTTCACTATGAATATACCGGCAACGGATATCCAGCTTCGTCATGTATTTGGTGAGCTCTTCTGCCATTCGTTTGGTAAGCGTGGTAACCAATACCCTTTCTTCCAACTTCACCACCCTTTCAATTTCTTCCAGCAAATCGTCGACTTGATTAATGCTTGGACGAACTTCAATAGGCGGATCCAATAATCCTGTTGGACGAATAACCTGTTCAACAATTATCCCTTCGCTTTTTTTCAGTTCATAATCGGCAGGAGTGGCACTTACATAAATAGTCTGGTTTGACAGACTTTCAAATTCATCAAATGTCAACGGCCTGTTATCAATTGCTGCCGGCAATCTGAATCCATATTCCACCAAATTCAATTTCCTTGAACGGTCGCCGCCATACATTGCCCTCACCTGCGGAATGGTCACATGGCTTTCATCAATAACCAATAAATAGTCTTCTGCAAAATAATCCAACAAACAAAAAGGCCTGGTCCCTTGTGTTCTGCCATCAAAATAGCGCGAATAATTTTCAATGCCTGAGCAATAACCCAATTCTCTGATCATTTCAAGATCAAACGTCACCCTGTCTTCCAGTCTTTTTGCTTCCTGGTGTTTGCCTTGTTCGTTAAAATAATCCACCTGCTTTAGCATATCAGCCTGAATATCAAAAATGGCCTGCAATTGCCTTGCCTGACTGGTAATAAAAAGGTTGGCAGGAAAGATGGCCAGGTGCTCATGCTTCTCCAGCCTTTTTCCGGTAGTTGGTTCAATGGTCGAAAGTTCTTCAATTTCATCACCAAAGAAAACCACTCTTAATGCCAAATCGCTGTAAGCGGGGAAAATTTCAACGGTATCACCCTGAACACGAAATGTACCGCGCTTAAATTCAGCATTCGTTCGTGAATACAAGCTCGCAACAAGTTTATGGAGAAAGCCATTCCTGCTAACTTTTAATCCAACATGAACCCTGATAATATTTTCATTAAAATCAGCAGGGTTACCCATGCCATAAATGCAAGAAACAGAAGAAACCACAATTATATCCCTACGACCCGACATCAAGGAAGAAGTTGTACTTAATCGCAGTTTTTCAATTTCCTCATTAATGGACAAATCCTTTTCAATATAAGTATTGGATGATGGCAGATAAGCTTCCGGCTGATAATAATCGTAGTAGGAAACAAAATATTCTACGGCATTGGATGGAAAAAATTGCTTGAACTCTCCATATAGCTGGGCTGCCAGGGTCTTATTATGACTTAAAATCAAGGCAGGGCGCTGTACTTTTTCAATGACATTGGCAATGGTAAATGTTTTTCCTGACCCTGTAACACCCAGCAAGGTTTGGGCATTGTCATTACGATTTAAGCCTGCAACCAGTTGATCTATTGCTTCAGGTTGATCTCCTGTGGGCTTAAAATCTGAAATAAGTTGAAAATCCATTGTTGCAAAGATAATGAGCAGGCCCTATTTTAATATTAGCAATTCGTTAGAAAATGAATGTAAAATGAGGCAGAAGACATTAACAAACATTTAATTGTTTCAGTAGGCTTTGTTATATCCCTTTTCTATACTTTCGCCCCTTCATAAAAACATCTCAATCGTAATGAAAATTTCTAAATCAATTCTTTACTTGTGTTCTGCTGTAATAATTACTTCGTGTAATGCGCAGGATAAAAAATCATCTACCGGTATGAAAACCCAAATCGATTCCGTTAGCTATGGCCTTGGTGTCAGCATCGGCGAGAATCTAAAGAAAAGCAACTTCGAAAACCTGAATTTCGATTTGATCTCCAAAGGAATGGCTGATTTTTATGCCACTAAAGCAGGCATGACTCCTGAAGAAGCCAATACAGCCATTCGGGCTTATATGGCTGTTGCAGAAAAGAAAAAAGGAGAGCAAAACGTAGCAAAAGGTCAAGCCTTTCTTGATGAAAATAAAAAGAAAGATGGTGTAAAAGTTACCGCCAGCGGATTGCAGTATTCAGTAATAAAAGAAGGTACCGGTTCAAAACCTACCATTAATGATAAGGTAACTACCCATTACCACGGTACTTTGATTGATGGAACTGTATTTGACAGCTCTGTTGATCGCGGGCAACCTGCTTCTTTCCCGGTATCAGGTGTAATTCCAGGCTGGACAGAGGCTTTACAGTTAATGAATGTTGGTTCTAAATGGAAACTGTTTGTTCCTGCAAACCTGGCTTATGGTGAGCGCGGAGCAGGACCGCAAATCGGACCTAATACAACCTTAATATTTGAAGTGGAGTTGCTCTCTATTGATAAGGAAGATCCTGCTGAAAAAGCTCCTGCTGAAAAGAAATAATAATTAATTAATCAATAATATTTTTGAAAGGAGGCTGTCTCAAATCGAGGCAGCCTCCTTTTTTATATAAAACGCCATCCCGGAGGATAGGTCGTTCTTGTATGCTTTCTTGTTCGTGAAAGGTTTCTTAGCAGTCGAAACCGTGGCGGCCATCCTAATGCATCACGTAACTTCAGAAACCGGTGAAAAAGTTCCACTTGTTGTTCCGACATATGTATAAAGGTTCCTTCTGAAAACTCATTTTGTAACATGATACAGGATTTATCAGCATAAAGCTAATATCAACCTGATCACTATTTTTAAAAAGTTGATGAACCTATCAAAATTGCCAGCTGGAAGATTTAAATATTGGGGTAGATGGCAAGTTGCTTCTATCATTCTGTTATGCTCATTGTAAAAAGACGGCGACCGCACAAATGTCACATTTGGTTTTTGTAGTTCTCACTCATTTTCCAGATCACAAACCTTCAACAATTACAAAACCTGTGATACTTGATTTCTTTGTATGGTATCGTAATAGCACTAAATTGAGTGCACTTAACTGACAACCGCAGTAAAAAGACTACATTTTATTATTAAATTTGGCTTATGAGTAGCATTAAATTATTTCAAAGCAAACAAATTCGTTCTACTTGGAATGAAAAGGATCAGAAATGGTATTTTTCTGTCCAAGACGTTGTTGAAGTGCTTACGGACAGTGTGGACGTAAAGCAATATTTAAAAAGGATGTTGAGCCGTGACGCGTTGCTTAAAAGCAACTGGGGTACAATTTGTACCCTAGTTGAAATGGTGGCTGCAGACGGCAAAAGACGTAAAGTACAAGCAGCCGACACGAAGGGACTTTTAAGGATTATTCAATCAATTCCATCTGCAAAAGCAGAACCATTTAAGCTTTGGTTAGCACAAGTAGGCTCAGACAGATTGGATGAAATTGAAAATCCCGAATTAGCTACACAGCGGACGAGAGAACTCTATAAACTCAAAGGATATCCTGACAACTGGATTGAAAAACGTATGCGTAGCATAGCAATACGTGAAGAGTTGACGGAAGAATGGAAAAATAGGGGATTGAAGGAACAAAAAGAATATGCGATACTTACCGCTGAAATTTCAAAGGCAACGTTTGGCTTAACACCTTCTCAATACAAAAAAGTAAAAGGACTAAAAAGTCAAAATCTTAGAGACCATATGACCGACCTTGAATTGATTTTTTCAATGCTTGGTGAGGCTTCGACAACTGAAATAGTAAAGACGCAAAACCCAAAAGGGTTTGTACAAAATCATAAAGCAGATAAACAAGGTGGTGGTGTTGCAGGTAATGCAAGACGAGAATTGGAAAGCAGAACAGGAAATAAAATAGTTTCCAAAGAGAATTATTTACCCGAAGGAAAAAAGACAAAGCAATTAAACAAGGGAAAAAAGAAATAGCTAAAGTTTACCATCCGCTAGTCCCTTAATCTCTCACCCCGGTATTAACTGCAAATACGTTTTCTGAGATAGATAACTTATCATTCAGGAAATAATATAAGCCCCCCCAGTTATAGGTTACCCTTTTGTATTCAACCGTTACATTTTTCTTCGTCACTTTGATGATGGTAATAACCCTTTTGTCTTCCACAATATCTTCACGGGTTATATTTTCATTTTCATCAAATTGTTGCGTTGAGCTTACGTCACTTCCATTCGCTGAGTAGAGTTGCTTATCTTCCTTCTCACTTCCATTATTTGATTGCCTGATAGCCGATGGCTTTTCTGCACCTTTATCAATAGTGCTTGCCTTTTTTATATCATTGCCTGCATTTTTTACTTTTGGTTGCGTTACATCTGCTCCCGGCTCCATTGTCAATCCACCACCTTCTTCGGCACCGCCTGTTGATGCCAGCATATCTTTTGATTCATCCATTTTATTTCCCTGCAGTTTTACTTTCGGATCACTTTCAGCAACAGGTGTATTGTTCAGTTTACTTTCTTTCTCGGCTACCGGTTGATTTTGCAGTTTTGTTTCTTTAGCCATCTCCTTGGCAAGTTTTTCTGCATCTTTTTTCTCCTGCAATGCTTTTTTCTTATCAGCGGCTTTCTCTTCCTCTATTTTCTTTTTATTTCTCTTCTCTTCTTTTGCAGATAATTTTTCAGGCTCCTCATTTTGTGCTATCGCTGTTTGATTTCCTGATGAATCCTGGGTTGTTTTTTCAGCCACCTTTTCATCTTGCATATCTGATAGGATAGACTTGCTGTAGTCTGTATCATAATTAAATTCGTCCAGCGTCTTGTCATAACGAATACGACCAACCGCTTGGTTATATACAACCTTGTGATTGTCATTTTCCTGAGGAAATAGTTTTACACCAATGGTATAAGGATCAAATCCCGCTTTGATTCTTGCAGCAGGAACATGGGTGTCAAATTCAATCGTCTTTGTGATATACCCTTCTTTCATAAATATTAAGGTATAGGTTAGGTTGTAATTGAACTTAAAGCGCATTTTGCTGGAGCCTGACTGGGTAAACGCATCTTTACCGTCCTTTTGCACTTTTATGGTTACACCGTTATCAAGATGGCCTTTCTCGATATCCAGTTTAACAGGAACTTCAATAAAACCCTGGGCAAAAAGCCCGCTGGAAACGCTCATTAAAAACATTGATAAAATCGCCGGTAATAATAAGCGACTTTTTTTCTTTAATTTGGAGTGTAGTAATCGAACCATTTTGTCTTGTTTTAAGTAGAAATGTGAAAACCCTGCAACTCAATGAAGACATTAGCATTTATTCACAACAGCAAAATATGGCTCGTGCTGGCAATATGTTTGCAATTTGCGTCAAAATCTTACAGTCAACGGCCCGACAAAACCCGTACGATTGAATACTTAAATGAAAAACTGGCACCTGCCTGTGTAGTAGCAGTAAAGGGTGGCGATATAATTGCTACCTATTCGGATGAAAGCGGGCAGAAAGTAAGGGAAGACCGAGTTGCCTTCGGAAACATTGATACCATTGTACGTTATGATAAAGGCGAAAAAATGTTTTACATTTCCACCATTAAAGGATGTGAGGAATGTGTGACCCGTAAATTGTTTGTCCAAAAAGTGAAGCGGGGTTGCTCAAGGCTTTGCTTTGAGGTGGATGGCAGCGATAAAGAATTGAAAAGTTTTAAAAAAGCAATGGTGCATTTAATCAGAATAAATTCAGAATTCCGTTATCACGATGAAATATCATTTGAGTAAGACCATCCTTCTGTTTGCTTTAGGTTTATGCTGCTTTTCAGCGCCTTCACAGGACAGAAAAACTTCCAATGACTATTTCATCAAAGGACAGCAGAAGTTTAACTCAGCAAGGTATATGGAGGCTATTGAATATTATAGTTTGGCCATTGGAGCCGACAGTACCAATTTTAATGCATGGATCAGAAGAGGCTTCAGCAAAGGACTTGTAAAAGATTTTGACGGAGAGCTTAGTGACTATACTTCTGTGATTGAAAAAGATCCCAAACACATCTGGGCATATATATCAAGAGGCAGTGCAAAAAACAGAAGAGGTGAGTATGCCAGTGCCATGGATGATTTTAATAAAGCAATTGCTATTAATCCGAAGGAACAGGAAGCCTATAACAATCGTGGTTTTGCTAAGAAAAGCCTGGGGGATAAAGAAGGAGCCTGTGAAGACTGGGTGCGTTCAAGGAAGCTGGGTAATGAAGAGGCAAAAATAATATTGAAAAATAATCTCTGTAAGTAATAAAAGGTAATAACATGAAAACGAAATTTATCATTCTGAATTTGCTGTTCTTTGCCGCATTCGGTTCGCTATTGTTCACCGCAAAAGGATTTGAGGATGTCAATAAGTGTATGGTTAAATATAAAAGCGAATGGGGAAAACCTTGCTCCAGCTGTACGGAATACAATAAAAGCTACCGTGTTTACCTGCGAAATGAATGCTATAATAAGCTGGATGTGAAGGTGGCCACTCAGGAAATGGATCACCGATGGAAAACTTATACTAAACTACAGGTAGGGTATGGCGATACCATTGTTGCCTATGCCTGTAAAGGTGCCGGAAAGTACCTTTATTGGGTTAAAAAGAGTGATGATACTTCAATTGAGTTGCCATCAGATGAAGAAGTAAGTCAGATTGAGTAGTTTTTTTATCAAAAACCTTACAGTTTTTCTGTGTACTTATTGGTTCAGTTTTAAATGAATTTTTCTGTTACGCCCATTCCAAATAAAGCATAATCATATTTCACCGGGTCTAAAGGGTCGAACTTTTTAAGTTGCCCTGTTACTTCGGCTACAGCTTTCCAGTCATCCTGTTTTCTGCTGAGCAAGCCTAATGCGCGTGCCACTCGTCCGGAATGTACATCAAGGGGAAGCATCAACTCTGCCGGGCTAATGCCTTTCCAAATCCCAAAATCTACCCCCGATGGATCTTTTCGAACCATCCATCGCAGAAACATATTCAAACGTTTGCAGGCTGCATTTCGCGCAGGGTTGGAGATGTGCTTTTCCGTTCTTGCCTGATGAGGAAGCTTAAAAAAGTGATTACGAAATGTCGATATTTTAGTATCAATACCTTGATTTGCGACATTCAAATCATTTAAAAAAGCTTTTTCAAGGGTGTTATTTTGCTGATAAAGGTGCTTTAAAGCCTTTAAAAAGTAGATGCAGTCGCTGCCATTGAAAGTTCTGTGGGTGAATTTCCGGAAAGGATGGAGGTCTTTGGCCTTAAAATCAAGAATAAAATCATGCGGGGCATTGTCCATCCATTCCATTAACCGCAGGCCGTTTTTTAAGATGGTAGGCCTTTGTCCCCAGGCAATGGTTGCCACAAGGAATGCACTGATCTCTATGTCTTGCTTTTTGGTGAAACGATGTGGAATGCTAACCGGGTCAAGACTGATAAAGCCTGTATTGTTATAAAGGCGGTATTTTAAATCCAGGAAATCTTTTAATTCATCATGTCTCAAAATGTTCGGAATCAGAACCGTCTATAAACGACCAAGTCCCGCTCGTTGCGGGACCCGGAAGACACAGAAAAGCCAAAACAATTACTACTATGAACAACAAAACCCTTTACTGAGAGCAAATATAAAGGGGTAAATTGACAATAATAGGGACAACTGTGTGCTGCCGGGACATTCAAAACTGGGAAGATGTTGGGTTTAGTTAAGTTAGCGCTAATGTGGAGTAAGATTACTCAACAATTGTAAAAGTGCCAGTTTCTGGATCGTAGGTGACGGTAATCATTCGTGTGCCGACATCATCCGTAGAAACCACGCCAATTTTGTTGCTGTCCCCACTAACAATCTTAGTATTTGCATTTGGGTCATTGGTTAGCCACCCAATCGAAAGGAGAAATGCGATTATTAACTCGATCATTGTTATTAACTATTGATTGTTTAAAAGTTGACCAAATATATGCTATGCGTTTAAAGAAAGCAAATATTTTTTCTTTTTTTTGAAAAACTCTTAAGTTGTGAACAATAGAAAGTGAATTTCTTAAAAAGGCGAAATCTAGATTCCGCCTTTGCTATCAATAATAAATAGTTAGCTTTTCATGAAAAGGATTAATAGCGCATTCATATTAATTATTAGCACTTGGTTTAGTCAAACTAAGAGTTAATTCATTAAATATAAGCTAGTTATAACGAAGAAGATGTTAGTTATTTTAAGGTTTCTAGCTCCATTTCGGTTATTACATCTTCGATTCCCTTGCATTTTATGGCCCATATGATTAAATCACTGTTTGAACGTGTTTCTGTTTTAATATGTAAGTGATGTAAATGTTTGTCAAGAGTGTTGACTGAAATTGCAAGTTCTAAAGATATTACTTTTCTGTTTTTTCCTTTTAGGATTAGAGAAAGTATTTGCCTTTCTCTGTTGGTTAGGTCTTTGTTTTTCATAAGGATTTTAGTTTGTTTATGAGCAAAACTAACTGTATGATTCTTCAATAAAAGGGAATCAAATTTCAATTAATGACATTCAAAAAGCGCTAATAAATAACTACTTTTACAAAAGATTTTAGCTTTTCAAATTTTTATGTTATTGAAAAACAAAAGAGTAGATATTTTTTAGATATTGAACTTTGGAAATAATTTCATTATTTTGACATTCAAAATATTAAAATGATAGATCAGCTCGAAATCGTTACGGACTTACTTTATAAGTGTAGAAAGGAAGAAATTAAAACCTTTCGTGCTTACCTAAAGGTTCTAGACTCAGGCTCAAGTACATTTAGAAATAAATCGGTGAGAGTTCTTGATGTTTTACTTAAAAATAGAAATATTTCCAATGAAATTCTTTGCGAAAAAATTTATGAAAAGGTTAGTGATAAAAACAAAGTTGCCTTAAAAAGATTAGTAAATCGATTTAAAGAGAAACTATATGAATGTTTGACCTTAGATGTTAATATATATAGAGTAGGAAGTTATACCGAGTTGACTCAATATAAAGCTGAGATGAGGAAGTTGATTTTATATAATACATTATTAGGAGGAAAAGTTAACAAGCAAGAGTTTTTTAGAATGGTTGATCGAACCTTATTAATAGCAAGGAAATATGAGCTATATCATGACATGATTAATTTGTTAATGATCAAAAGTGAGCATCTTAGAATTTATACGAGGTTTTCGAAAATTAAAGGATTAAATAAGGAAATTGATTTTTATATTTACTGTAGTAGAGCAGTGCAAATTGCAAAGGATTGGCATCATAAATTAATTCTTGATGTAACTTCTAAAGCGGGTGGATATTCAATCATTGAGGATTTTAAATTAGCTATTAAAGAATTAGAGGAAAGTCACAAAGTTTATAATTCTGCTAATATTAAATTTTATCTTTTAATGATTCAAATGGAATATGCTCATAAAATATATGATTTTACATTTGCAGAGAAAATTTCACATGAACAAATTAATCTTTTTAAATCTTCTCCTAGTGTATCTTTAAATATTCGTTTAGCTGGTGCTTTTCTTAATTTGGGTAATAATCAACTGTACTTGTTTAAGTTCAAAGATGCAATCAATAATATAAAAAATGCATATTCAACTTATTCAGTTAATTTGTTTAATTTAAATATTGCAAAAGAAATTGAAATATACGTTCAGTTTTATTTAGGTGAGTTAAATGCTGCTGAAAAAATTACTAAGGAAATTATAAATAATGGGGTAAATGTTAATACTCCTTTCCAAATCAGTAAAAGAAGTTTCTTGTTAGCAAACATCCTTTTCCTTAAAAAACAACACAAAGAGGCCCACCGTATTCTGCAAGACACCAAAGAAATTGAAAGGGATAAGGAGGGTTGGAATTTGGGTATTCGAATATTATCTATTATCAACCAATTGGAAGGAGAGAAGCTGGATATTGTTGATTTGAATATAGAGAGTCTTCGTAAACATATTGACCGTACCATCAAAATGAAGGCTGTTCGCAAGCGTGATGTGGTCATTTTGAGGTTGCTTGCCAAATTGAGTCGCCAAGGATTTAATTTTAAAGCTGTCTGGAAGAAGAACCTGAAATATTTTGAGATGTTGGCATCTGATGATCCTGAATACAGATGGGAAATGAAAAGTCCGGAGATGATTATTTTTCATAAATGGTTTGAGGCAAAAGCTAAAGGCAGGGAATATGATTATGTATTAAAATCACCGGAAAGCCTGAGGTTAAGTTAATCCATTGGCTTAAAAAATCAACACACCCCTTCTTGCAATAACCGGAATAAAAAAAGGCATCCGTGAGGATGCCTTGCACTGGTTGATTGTCCACAAAGGGAGACAATAGCAATAAGCGGTTTACTTAAAAATTAATTTAAGCTGCGGGTTTTGCAAAGATGGATGTAACCTTCTTCTGTTTCAGCATTATTTTGACCAATACAATTTTAAGGAGGGTGAAATCCATTTTGAGAAAGGAGAATCTGTTAAGTTGTTTTCTCCCCGACGAAATGATGATCTTTTTCCTTGAAAAATACATTGAAGGTGGTTAAGCTTCCATAAATACGGGTAAGATATTGTTGGAGATTAATTTTATCCTCTTCTGAAAGCTTATCATGGGCATTAATTCTTTGTTCCATCACCCGCAGACGATCACGAAGCATGATGATCTTATTAAAAAAAACATCAATCATAATTTCTTTTGGCTGTTGGTTGGGGTTAGCAGGATAAAAAACCATTTTACCGCCCAGCCAACGTTCTCCTAATGGAACGACTTCTGAAATATCAGAATACTTCTTTAGAATATTAATCAGCGTGCTTTCAATATTTGAAAGACTAATGAGGTCAGTATCCGGCTCAGCTGCCTCAATCACTTCAATTGCATTGTATGCTTTAGCGACTTCAATCCTGCCTTTTTCTGCAAAGACGACGGAATAAGTTTTTGATTTTACATTAATGACTACGCCTATACCGAATTGCGGGTGTTTAATTCTTGAGCCAATGCCCAACTCTTCATCATTCATAATTTTCAGCTGTTTTTGTTTACTTGTCAAAGGTTAAAATTTAACCTGACTTTTGCAAAAAGCAATGGCTTAATTTATTATCTTTCGAAGAGTTTAATCATCCTGTAAATTGGTAATTGAAATTCACTCGGAAAATCCTGATCAGCGGAAACTGGATAAAGTAGTTGATATCATTAAGCGTGGAGGAGTGGCCATCATTCCCACGGATACTATTTATGCACTTGTTTGCGATATATATAATCACAAGGCCATTGATAAAGTTTGCCGGATTAAAAATGTAAAGCTGGAGAAATCAAATTTATCATTCTTATGCCTCGACCTTGCCAATATTTCTACCTTTACCAGGGCTTTTGACCGCAGCATCTATAAACTGCTCAACAGGTCGTTGCCGGGGCCCTATACTTTTATTTTAGAAGCCAGCAGCGAAGTACCTTCCATTTTTCGATCAAAGAAAAAAACAATTGGCATTCGTATTCCTGATCACCGGGCTGTGCAGGGCATTGTGAAGGGCCTTGGAAATCCGCTGATGTCAACGTCCTTGCATAACAGAGATGAGATTGTTGTTTATCCCACTGATCCGTCTGATATTTTTGAAAAGTATGAACATTTAGTAGATGTAATTGTTGATGGTGGTTATGGTGGGAATACAGCAAGTACCATCATTGATTGTACAGGCAGCGAACCTGAAGTCATCAGACATGGGGCGGGAAGTATTGATGTGCTTGCTTAATTTTCTGTATTGTCCAATGCTAAAAAGGACATACCAATATTTTGAATGATATCGGAAGCAATCATAGATTCCATACTATTTTGTTCAGCAGCAATATCACCGGCCATTCCGTGTAAATAAACACCCATGATTGCCGCATCGCGTGGCATATACCCTTGTGCCAGTAAGCCTGCAATCATACCTGTTAGCACATCACCTGACCCGGCGGTTGCCATACCGGGGTTTCCCGTTGAGTTAAAATAGCTAGTGCCATCTGGACAACTAATGCAGGTATAGTGATCTTTCAAAACTACATAGCAGTGGTATTTTTTTGAAAATTCAGTTTGCCATTGATGTCTTTCGAAGCCGTCAGACCATTTTCCAACCAGCCTTGCAAATTCACCGGGATGCGGGGTGAAGATGCAGCCGTGAGGCAGAAATGCTAACCATGTTTTATTTTCCGATAACAAGTTTATTGCATCAGCATCAAATACAATTGGCACACTACAATTCTGAATTAAAAACTTAATTGCCCTTCCTGTTTCCTCAGCAATGCCTATGCCGGGTCCAATGGCAATGCTGTTGTATTTTGAGATATCAGTTAATTTGGAAATAGCATCTGCAGACTCATCTGTAAGCACCATTACCTCGGGAACAGCAGATTGCATAATCGTATGGCCGCATGTCGGGATATGAGCTGTTACAAGTCCTGCGCCTGTCCTGATACATGCTCTTGCACTTAACACAGCAGCACCCATTTTACCATAACTTCCTGCAATTATCAATGCATGGCCATAGTTTCCTTTATGTGAAAAATCACTTCTTTTTTTTCTAAGTTTTTTTATATCCTTTATCTCTAATAAAAAATGTTTCGTTGCTGTTTCACCAATAAATACGTTGCTCAGCCCAATATCAAGCACATGCACCTTACCGGTAAACATTCCATTCTCCGGAAAGAAAAAAGAAAGTTTTGGGAACTGGAAAGTTAAGGTATGTGTTGCTTTAATTATTGCATGTTCTTTGCCATTGGCAGTATCAGGCAACAATCCTGAAGGAATATCAATGCTGATAATAAAATCAGCATGAAGGTTAATATGTTTTATAAGCAATTCAAATAATCCCTCTGCCTTACGGTTGAGGCCCGTTCCCAATAAGGCATCAATGATTATTTCCCCGCCTGAGATCTTAGGAAAATCATCATCGGTGCGAATAATATTTAGGTTGCCGGATTTTATTTTATTAAAGCGATCGAAATTGATTTTACATTCCGGCGTGAACTTCTCTTCATCATTAAATACATAAACAGAAACATTTTTTCCCGATAGGTAAAGAATCCTTGCAATGGCTAATCCATCGCCACCATTGTTTCCAGTGCCGCAAAAGATTTTCACAGGAGTTGATGGTGATACAGTATTGATTATCCAATCGGCACATTTTTTTGCCGCTCTTTCCATTAAATCAATGCCGGAAATGGGTTCATGGCTGATGGTAAATGCATCGGCCTGTTTTATTTGTGTTACGGAAAATATCTTCAGCATTTTAATTCAATAGGGTAACAGCAATACCATTTGGTTCTAAATATTTCTTGAGATCTTCTCCGTTACCGTGAATGGTATATACTTCTTTCGCTTGTGTTTTTTCAATCATTGTTAGCAGATCAAACCAGTCGGCATGATCACTGATATACAATTTAAAATCAAAGTTAGTTTGTAAATGTTCCCAACCGGTTGCAAAAGCTCTTAAATACCCGGGTTGCGGATAAAAATTTTTGGAGTGAGCAGGAGGGAGGAGATAAATAATGTTTTTCTGTTTGCGGAAAGCATGTTTGTCGTAAGGAAGCCAGGGTCCCAATTCATATCCTGATTTCTCATAGGCTCTATTAAACATTCCAATACTTCGATGTACCATTATTGTCTTTGAAGGACAATAGCTATTAATCAATTGAATAACACGCTGCGCTTTTCCCAATGAATAAACACCCAATATGATATTTATTTCACCCAGGTGATTCAGCTTATCGATTTCAACTTCAGCCACAGGATGCCTCAATCCGTTTTCTCCAAAAGTGGATTCCGTAATTAATACATCAGTGGTAATGTATTCAAAGGGTTCGCAAGTTTTATCAGCTGCCAATTTAAAATCACCGGTATACACATATCTTTTATTTTCATGCTCAATGACAATCTGAGCAGAACCGAGGATATGTCCGGCAGGAATGAAATATATATTGCAATGATTAATAATAAACGGCTGATGAAAATCCATCGCGATTTTTTTGCCGTAATAATTAGGCATTCGCTGACTGATCAGCAAACTCGTCCCTGGGGTGCAGTAAACTGTTTTATGTCCATTAATAAAATGATCGCCATGGGCGTGGCTGACTACCGCAGTTTCTACAGGTAATTTTGGGTCGAGATAAAAATTACCCGGTGTAAAAAACAATCCTTCTTTATGAACTACTAATACGCTTTCATTATCCATTTCCATTCAGAAATTTTTCATGCAATTGCCATACCTGCGGAAGCAGCGGCTGAATATCATCGTTGATAATGATAAAGTCGGCCAATTCCTTTTTTTCTTCAGTTGGCATTTGCCGGTTAATGATTGCTTTTATTTGTGATTCCGCTCGTTGATCGCGTTCCATTATTCTCTTTATGCGCATCATTTCCGGCGCTTCTACCATTATAACATAGTCAAGTCCAACATTCGTTTTTGATTCAAATAAGATTGCCGACTCCTTCATTACATAGGGAAACTGTTGCTTATTCTGCCATTGCATATAATCTTCCATTACTGCCGGATGAACAATTTGATTTAATTTATTTAATAACTCCGGATTGTTGAATACCAACCCCGAAAGTATTTCACGTTTAAGGTTTCCTTGTTCATCATATACATCACCAAACAATGCAACAAGTTTGTCTTTTAAAACGAGATCATCATGCATCAGTCTTTTTGCTGCTTCATCAGCATCATAAACCGGAGCACCACAAGATGCAAATAATTTGCAGATAATTGTTTTGCCACTTCCAATGCCGCCTGTAACTCCTATTTTTAACATCATTCGAAAATTAAATAAGTTACTTCTGATGGTGAAAAAGTTACTTTATTCACAAACGATGGTTTTTCAAGCAAGCTAACAGGAATTTTGTCTTCAGTAGTAAAGCCGGAAATGTAGACGCCTGCTTTAAATTGCTGCGGTTTTACTTTGTTGTATTGACTTAATGGAACACGGTAGGTAACGGTTACTTTCTCAGGGAGCAGCTTGATATGCGTGGTTCCTTTGTGAATAATTTTCAAGGGTATTTCAACGGTGCCTTCTGTATATTTTTCAACCGGAACATAGAGCCAGACTCTTTCAGCACTAAAATTAATATTGGTATAGGCTGCTGTTGCCAACCCTACAGAACAAAAAATCGGCTTATCAGTATTTAAGAACTTTAAGTTTTGCGTTTCAATAAAATCGACTTTTGAAATAGCATCTTCAGTACCGCTGATATCAATACTGTCGGGTTTAAACATAATTGGACTCGCTGCAGTTATCTGTTGCTGAAAAGAGATTTCCAATTTGCTTTTAACCGGTACCATTTTATGTGCCAGTCCTGTTTCTGCAATTGTAATTATTTCAGGAGTCACACTTACCAGTTGAACATTGGTTTTTAAGTTGCCCATTAAACTTTCCACCACAGCAATGCCCGTTGCGCTATTTGTTTTGATATCGGGGAAGGGTTGAATACCTGCGAACTTGTAATACAGTTGAATCAAGTCGAATCCATGGGCATTTACTGTTGCCCGGATTAGTGTTTCTCCGTCTTTTTTTGTACCCGGTTTTTCCAGTTTTATTGTAAAAACAGTGGTGTAATTCCTGCTTAAAGTATTGAGTACCCATATTCCTGCTGCAATGAAAAAGCAGATAATAAAAATCATCCCTTTGTTATCGGGCTTGAAAAATGCAAAGTGTTTTGGAGATGCTGAACTTGCCATAATGAATGAACTAAATTACTCTTTTCAACAATACCATCTTGCTTACCAAGGTATCTTCTATCAACCGGTTTAAAATGAAAAAATCCTCCTTTTTTAGGGGAGGATTTGTACAAGCCTTACGACTTATTTTTTTTCAGGTGTCATGTATTGCTTCGTAGCCTCGGCAGAAATACCTGACTTCTCAATTTTAATTTTGACGTTGTTAGCAACCTCCATTATAAATGTTTTATCATTTACTTCAAGAATACGTCCATGAACGCCTCCGATGGTTATTACGTCATCGCCTTTCTTTATACTATCTTTAAAAGACCTTTCATCTTTCGCCTTTTTCATTTGCGGGCGAATCATAAAAAAATAAAATACGACAATGATTAATCCAATCATGATCATTTGTTGCATGCCACCGCCTGGAGCAGCTTGTAAGAGTATTGATGCTATCATTTTTGTAAGTTGAATATATGTTAGTTATTATTTTTTCTTTATTACTTCGGCACTGATGGTAAGCACCTTGGTTGAAGGAATGGTGTTGGCCAATACAGTAATTGTTTTAGCTACCTGTCCGGCCTGTCCGTGACTATCAAATTTCACATCTATAGAACCTTCATCGCCGGAACTTATTACGTCTTTTGAATACTTCGCAACAGTACAACCGCAACTGCCTGTTACCTGTGAAATCACTAAATCGGCATTACCCGAGTTGGTGAATTTAAACTCATAGGTCATTACATCTCCTGAAGCAATGGTTCCAAAATCATGACTGGTTTCAGTAAAATTGAAGGCAGGTAATTTTTTATCCACCTCTTTACCTGATGCTGTTGCAGGATTCTGAATAATATCAGGCGATAAATGTGGATTTCCTTCACTGTCGGTTACTGTTTTCTCCCTGTTGCAGGAAACAATAAGCAGGATAATATAGGGGAGTAGATGTCGTATTTTCATTTTTAAGAGCAGCTTTGATTCATTCAATTGAACTTGTTATTAATTGGAAAAGGTTGATTCCCTAAAGCCAAATGCTAATTAATCAACCAACCCTCTGCCGGTTTTTACAATTTTTCCTTCAGCACGCAGCGAGATTGCAATATTATCAATTACACCATTAATGAACCCTTTGCTGTTAGGGGTACTGTAATCCTTAGAGATGTCAATGTATTCATTGATGCTTACTTTAACCGGGATGTTAGAGAAGTTCAATATTTCGCAAAGCGCCATCTTCATTAAAATAATATCAACCAGTGCAATTCTTTCGGTATCCCAACTTTCAGTTCGCGCTGCAATCATTTCTGTGAAATATTCATCATCACGAATTGTTTTTTGTAACAGATCTTTCATAAACAAAAGATCTTCTTCTTCATCTTTATATAAGCCTGATAAGGTAAGGCCTTTCGGGTGCGCAGCCGATTCAATTGTGCGGATTACCATCGCACAAATTACTTCTAGACCTTCGGCCCAGTAAATATTTTTTTCTTCAATTACATGCCTTACAAATTCCTTTTTACTTATCAGTTCACCAATGAGGCTCTTTGTAAAAGCAATTTCTGTATCGCTGTTATTTTTTGAGGCATTTATATAATTGAGGTAGAAGGGCATTTTCCGAAGTTCAAAGAATGCCTTCTGGACAACTTCAATATCCTGCTGCCAGGAAACCTTATTATTCACCAATAATTTTTGAAAGTCCTTGTTTTCTTTCAGCCATTTTATGAAACTATTTTCACTAAGGTGTTGAGCAACTTCCTTACGCTGGCCGGTTAAAGCACTGGCCGGTAAATCAGCAAAATACAATTCTTCCTGATGACCTAATTCTTCTATAAAAAGCAATAACTGAAGGTACAAACGATACATCTGTTCTGTACCATTAAAAAGTTCGCGTTCAGCACGTGCGCCATCCTTTTCAGACTGATGCCAGGCATAGAGCGCCTGCATCACACGAATTCGCAAATGCCTGCGTGAAAGCATAGATGATAATGAATTTATTGATTAATCAGTGAGATTGTTAGTTAAGCCACTTCGGAAATTGACCTTTAGCCTTGCAATTACTACCTCTAATTACATGCTACTTTTTACCAAACCAATATTGCGGATTCGTAATTCAGCCATTTTAATAGCAGCTTCCTGGGTTGGAATTTTCTCTTCTTGTGATTTTCGAAGGATTTCCAGGGTAACATCGTAAATATGTTCTGTTTGGGTTAAGGCACGCTGACGGTTGTATCCACTCATTTCTGAATAAACGTTAATCAGTCCACCTGCATTAATCAAAAAGTCAGGTGCATAAATAATACCTTTCTCCATTATCATATGTCCATGAACCTTTTCGTCAGCAAGCTGGTTATTAGCTGCACCGGCCACAACGCGACAATTCAGGCGACTAATATTTTCCGTATTTAATGTTGCTCCTAAAGCGCAGGGAGCATAAATATCAATATCAAGGTTGAAGATGTCATCTGGTGCG
>JANOXC010000088.1:0-3422 GCA_031418215.1 Bacteroidota bacterium | reverse complement strand
ATTTCATCCCTTTGCTTTTGTTGCGGGCTGGAACATGATGATATAACTGTAACGATTGAGATATGTAATAAGATTTGTTTCATAATAGAATGTGCCGATGTGTTTATGTGCTGTTTGTTTTTAAAAAAAATTTGAAAATTACCTGTTTTCAAATTTTCAAATTATCTCATTTTCAAATTATTTAAAAGGTGATCCCGGTTCCTTTGCCATATGATTGTAAACAACCCTATCCATCATCCCGGGAAAAAATTTATTTAGCCATACAGTAAGTTTTCCATTTGTTGTTAAGATGAGATCGCGTTTGCGTTTAATCACTGCATGATAAATCGCTTCTGCAACTTCGCTCGGCTGCATCATTTTTGCTTCATCCCTTGGTGATTCACCTTGAACTGTTCCTGATGCCGACAATGCAGTGCTACGAATTGAAGTGGAAGTAAACCCCGGACAAGCAACCAATACGTGCAATCCATTCTTCAGGTTTTCAGTACGCAGTGTTTCAAGAACTCCTTCCATGGCAAATTTAGAAGCGGCATATCCGGTTCTCCCAGGCAGTCCCTTCTTTCCGGCAATTGATGAAATACCCACAACAGAGCCATGATTTTGCAACAATGATGGCAATGCATACTTGGTACAATAAACAGTGCCCCAGAAATTGGTGTTCATCAATTGATGTAAAACCTTTAGATCAAGATCTGCAAATAATGCCCGCATGGATAGACCGGCATTGTTGATCAGAACATCAATCCTGCCATAAACATTCAAGGTCTCTTCAATTAACTTTTTGCAATCAGCTTCGATGCTTACATCGCAGGTTACAGCTAACACCGCTGCCCCTTTTCTTTGTAATTCGTTTAAGACACCCACTAATTTCTCCTTGTTTCGGGCAGCCAATACCACTTTCGCCCCTTTCTCAGCAAATACAATTGCACAAGCCTCCCCGATTCCGGAAGAAGCTCCGGTAATAATTACTACTTTATCTTTCATCGATGCAGACAAATGTAGATTAATCTACTTTTGCAGCAAACCCTTTTTAAGGATGCAACTTATAGAAGTACGAACAAAAGCTGAAATAAATCGATTTCACAAAGTCCCTTCTCTTATATATAAAAATGATCCATACTGGATACCACACATCAGACAGGATGTTGAAAAGGTGTTTGACCCTGAAAAAAATAAAGTTTACAGGGATGGAGCACAAGTCATTCGATGGATTTTAACCGATAATGGAAAAGACATTGGAAGGGTGGCAGCCTTTATCAATCCTGTTACTGTTAATATTACTGATCAACCTACCGGCGGAATGGGCTATTTTGAATCTATTGATGATAAAACAGCAGCCGAAATACTTTTTAACGCCTGCATTAACTGGCTAAAAGAAAGGGGAATCGAAGCCATGGATGGGCCAGTGAACTTTGGAGAAAGGAATCAATATTGGGGTTTGCAGGTAACTAATTTTGACAATCCTCCAATCTATCTGATGAATTACAATCTCCCCTATTACCAGAAGTTTTTCGAAGATTTTGGTTTCCGTATTTATTTTGAGCAATACACCTATTGGCGCTCAATACTCGAACCGGCACAACCTATTTTCTACCGTAAATACAACCAGATTAAAAATGATCCGAAGTTTGAAATAACCAATATCAAGGGTAAAAAGCTCGAGTCCGTGGCTGAAGATTTCAGAATTGTTTACAATGCAGCATGGGGTAACCATGAGCATTTTAAAACCATGAGTAAGGAAGGTGCCCAAAAACTTTTTAAAACCATGAAAGCGGTTATTGACCCTGAGATTATCATATTTGTTTACTACGAACAAAAACCGGTAGCTTTTTACATTAATCTGCCTGAGTTGAACCAAATTTTCAAATTCGTAAATGGCGAACTTAACATCATCGGTAAGTTGAAGTTTTTGTGGCATAAATGGAGGCATACTTCCGATCGTTTAATGGGACTTATTTTTGGTGTGGTAAAAGAATGGCAAGGGCATGGATTGGAAGCAGGAATGATCATATATGCCGAGAAAACAATCGTTCCGTTGGGTATTTATAAAGACACCGTTTTAAGCTGGATTGGTGATTTTAATCCCAAAATGATAAAGGTCGTAGAAAACCTTGGCGCCACCAGATGGAGGACCTATTATACCTATCGTTACCTTTTTGACCGAAACAAAGAATTTAAACGATGCCCTGTTTCACACAGATAACTTGACTGGAACACTGATAATCAGTACATTTAACTGTTTGTAAAATTCCTCCATTGAAAGAGGGTATAATTGGACATAAATATTAATTTTGCATCCGCTTTTGGCCTACATGACCAATAGCTAACCAAAAATCAGATTCCGTAGCTCAGCTGGTAGAGCATAACACTTTTAATGTTAGGGTCCTGGGTTCGAGCCCCAGCGGGATCACTCCTCAAAGCCACCGTTTGGTGGCTTTTGTATTTATTAGTCTGCCTCATCACTGGCGCGCGTTTAAAACGAGTGACATCTCAACTGCTGATCTTTACAACAACTCCCCTTTTTTAATTTATATTCGTTCCCTATGCCTTTAAGCTGGAATGAAATACGAACACGCGCCATCCATTTTTCAAAAGAATGGGAATCAGTAAGTAGTGAAGATGCAGAAGCGAAATCTTTTTTAGATGGTTTCTTTGATGTGTTTGGTATTTCACGACGACGGTTAGCTTCTTTTGAAAAGAAGGTGAAGAAAATAGATAGTAAAGATGGTTTTATCGATTTGCTTTGGAAAGGGCAGATTTTGGTGGAGATGAAATCAAAAGGTAAAAATCTGGATAAAGCTTATCAGCAGGCTAAAGATTATTTTCCCGGTTTAACAGAAGATGAATTGCCAAAATGCATCCTCGTCTGCGATTTTGAAAATTTTAGATTGTATGATTTGGAAAATAATGCACAGACAGATTTTAAGCTGAAGGATTTTCAAAAACACATCAAGCATTTCGGTTTTTTAATTGGAATGCAGCAAAAAATATTTGCAGAGCAAGATCCGGTAAATATTAAAGCAGCTGAGAAAATGGGCAAGTTACACGACCAGCTGGAAGGCGTAGGTTATGAAGGACATGTGCTTGAACTTTATTTAGTGCGACTGGTGTTTTGTTTATTTGCCGATGATACAGGAATTTTTGAGAAAGATATTTTTCACGATTACCTGAAATTAAAAACCAAGATTGATGGAAGTGATTTAGCCAGTTGCATTGCCGAGCTGTTTTATATATTAAATACACAAGAGAGCAAGCGTTTAAAAAATATCGACGAAGACCTTTCCCATTTTCCTTACGTGAACGGAAAGTTATTTGAAGAACAACTCCCTCCTGCTTCTTTCGACAGTGCTATGCGTACTGCCTTACTGGAATGTTGCAGCGTAGACTGGAGTAAAATCTCTCCTGCCATCTTTGGTTCGCTC
>JANOXC010000087.1:0-19094 GCA_031418215.1 Bacteroidota bacterium | reverse complement strand
AAAAGTTCGTTCTATTGGGGTAACAGTTCTTAATGGAATTGAAGTAAAAAATTACTATGAAGAAGATAAGGATATATATATTGAAACATCTAATGGCGTAAGCTTTAGGGTAAAAAACATGCTGGTAACTACAAATGGTTTTGCCAGACAATTGCTTCCCGAATTACAGGTTGAAGCAGCACGCGCGCAAGTTTTGATTACCAATCCTATTCGTGATCTCCCAATTAAAGGATGCTTTCATTATCAGAAAGGATATTATTATTTTAGAAATGTTGGCGATCGTTTGCTTTTAGGCGGTGGTCGCAATTTGGATTTTAAAGAAGAAAGCACCACTGAATTTGGATTAACAACAAAAATTCAAAACCATCTGCATGAATTGCTAGACCACATGATTTTGCCGGGCATAAAGTATGAAGTTGATATACGTTGGAGTGGCATTATGGGGCTCGGACCTGTTAAAACAACTATTATAAAGCCGATATCAGAAAAAATTTATTGCGCCGTGCGAATGGGCGGAATGGGTATTGCTATTGGTAGTTTGGTTGGAGAAGAAGCGGCGGAGATGGTGTTGGAAAATTAGGCAATAGGTAATTGGTAAAAGGCAATAAGCAATAGGAAATTGGCAATACGCAATAGGAAATTGGCAATTGGTAATAGGCAACAAGCAATAGGCATTAGGAAATTGATAATAGGAATTATAAGGGTAAATAAATTATTAATTTACAATTTTAACAAATATGAAAAATTTTGATTGGACGAAGTTTTCTCGAAAAATTGCTGTTAAGGCGGAAATTACCGATATATATAATGCATGGACAAAAGCATCAGAAATTGAAAAATGGTTTTTGAGCGATGCTAAATTTTACGATACCTATCATCAACTTATAAAAAAGGAAGATGCCGTAAAAGAGGGTTTTTCTTATGAGTGGTCCTGGTACTCATTTGATCAAACTGAAAGTGGCAGGATAACAGAAGCAAATGGTGTCGATTATCTTCAATTCACTTTTGCTGGCGAATGCCTGACTGAAATAAAGCTTTCTTCAATTGATGAATATGTCATTGTTGAACTGTTGCAGAAAAATATACCCACCGATGAAAATTCGAAACAAAGCATCCGGCTTGGCTGTGATTCCGGGTGGTCGTTTTATCTTGTGAACTTAAAATCATTTTATGAGAACGGTGCAGATTTAAGAAATAAAAAACTCGACTTTAAAGGAATGATAAATAATTAATTAGAGAAAACACTATGCTTGAACGGCATAATAATGTTTAACCTGGTGTTGCGTTAAAAATCCCTTAATCACTTCTGCATGTATACATTGACCCACATGCAAAAAGGGGGTGTTGGTTATTTTTTTAGCGTTTTGCCCGGGGTTTATCTCAAAATTTTCCAGGTCAAAGCCTAAATGCAAATGGCGTGTAGAACTTTGCATTCCATAAATGGCTCCTTGTGCATCGAACAACGGACCACCGCTTTGTCCTCTCAATCCCGGAGTGCTCATTTCCACACCTCCTATTCTACCATGTTGCGCCATCAATCTCGTAACAATACCATCTATAGGAAAAGAAGGTGAATTTGCATTTCCTTCACGCGTCCATTGAATATCGTCAGCCTGGTAGTTGTAAGCAAAATTGGTGAATTCAGGAAATGGGTAACCTAATCGACAAAGTGATTTACCTTGCTTAATCTCTGTTGAGCTATTAATAAAAGTAGCATATCCTTGATAATATTTTTTTTGGAAACCTTTAAATTTAATTATTGCAAGATCAAACTGTGGATGTAAATGACAATCAAATCCTGTTATCTGGTCGAAACTGTTTAAGAAATTGTTTTTTATCTGAATGGTAGCGTCTTGTTTGTAATTGTATTGTTGTTCCAGTTGTTTTAAGTTATCGTCATAGTGTGTATCATTTTTCAACCTAAATCGCGCTTGAGCAAAAAGAGCGTATTGTTGATTAATGTTCTCCGCATTCAGCAACTGTTCAGCTACATGGCGACAAGTGACGGCTTCCCCATCATCATTTACAAAAAAGAGCGTAGCAGCACCGGGAGACACCCGAGTACTGCCATAATTCCGCATTATCGAATGAATCGGGCGGGTAAAACGGGAAACTAAATCAATTGCCTGTACGAACATAATTTTGAAATGGCTAAATTAATTACCAGATTTGATGCAAAATTAAGTATTAATTCTGTCCTAATAATTTTAACTTAATCTAACTCATACATGAAACCAGCTTTAAAATACGGACTTATCAACGGTGGTATAGCCATACTTTGGTCATTGTTAATGTACATAACCGGACTAAATAGAAATGCCAATGCACAATGGATTAACATACTGCAATTAGCCATTCCTATTGCCTTAATGACGATGGCCGTTAAGGAATACCGTTTAACAACTGGCAATGGATGGATCACTTTTGGCAAGGCCTTCAACCAGTCGTTTCAGGTTGGATTGATTGGAGGAGTCATCGGCACAGCATTTTATTTTATATATATAAGTGTGATTGATCCTGCCTTTATTGATTATCAAAAAACCATGCAGATGGATAAAATGGCTGAGAATGGCATGAGTGAAGAAATGATTGAAAAAGGAATGCAACAAGCAGCATTTTTTATGACACCGGGCATGCAAGTCGTCTTTGGGCTGATCTTTGTCTTAATAGTTAGTTCATTGCTTGGTCTGTTGGTAGCAGCGATTTTCAAAAAGCCAAATCCTGAAGAAATCAGTTAATATATCAACGAATTCGAATTAATACGAACTTACGAATAGATTTTTTTCAAAGAATGATTCTTAAGTCTGCTTTTGAAATGACATCGTACAATATTTACGAAAAAAAGTCTAAATAAAAAGGTCTTGACTCATGGATTTTTAAGTCTATTTTACAATTCTTCAATTGTGCGTCGGATAATGTTTGCGCATTCATGAATCTGTTCCTCTGTAATCACCAATGGCGGTGCGAAACGAATAATATCACCATGTGTTGGCTTGGCGAGCAAACCTTTCTCAGCTAGTTTCAAACATACCTGCCATGCATCAATACCATCTTTTTCTTTAATTACAATTGCATTGAATAAACCTTTACCACGAATGGCGGTGATACGATCAGTTTTAATGTTCTTTAATTCATGGCGTAGAATCTCACCTAAATGAAAAGAATTTTCCGAAAGTTTCTCTTCCGTTAACACACTCATTGCAGCCATAGCGACGCGGCATGCCAATGGATTGCCGCCATATGTTGAACCGTGCTCACCTGGCTTAATACCTAACATTATCTCATCATTCGCCAATACAGCAGATACCGGCAAAACGCCTCCTGATAAAGCTTTCCCTAAAATTAAGATATCAGCATGTACATTTTCGTAATCACAACAAAGTAACTTTCCTGTTCGACCTAAGCCGGATTGAATCTCATCAGCAAGAAACAATACATTGGCTTTTTTACATGCCTCATAGGCAGCGGAAAGATACCCGTCTTGTGGAACCACGACACCTGCTTCACCCTGAATCGGTTCTACTAAAAACGCTGCTACATCAGGATCATTCAATGCATTTTTTAATGCCGCTAAATCATTGAAAGGCACAACAACATATCCGGGAGTATATGGTCCAAAATTTTTATTGCTGTCTGGATCGGTGGAAAAAGAAATTACATTGATGGTGCGACCATGAAAATTACCTTCACATACAATCACTTTGGCCTGATTTGTTGGAATGTTTTTCTTGTTATAGCCCCATCTTCGAGCTAGTTTTAATGCTGTTTCAACTGCTTCAACGCCTGTATTCATTGGCAATAACTTTTGATAGCCAAAAAGTGACGTCATGAACTGTTCGTACTCACCCAGTAAATCGTTGTGAAAAGCCCTTGAAGTAAGTGTCAGTCTTTGTGATTGTTCTATAAGTGCATTGATAATACGCGGATGGCAATGACCTTGATTAACGGCTGAATAGGCGGCGAGGAAATCATAGTATCTTTTTCCATCAACATCCCATACAAAAACTCCTTCACCCCTGTTAAGCACAACCGGTAATGGGTGATAATTATGTGCACCATATTTATCTTCCAGTTCAATAGCTTGCTGACTTGTTAATTGATGTACCCGCATGAAATTTATATCTATCAATTATTTAGGGCAAAGATACCACTTTATGCCTTCTAAAAAACACACTTTCAGTTGAGTGAAATAGATTAAACTATCGAATAAGGGTTAAGCTACCGGTTTTTTCAGTAAAATTAATTTCATCAAATCCTTTATATCTCATTTTGTAAAAATAGACTCCCATCGGTGATTGTTTATCTTGAAATTTGCCATCCCAGTGCTGGTTGATATTGTTTGCCTCGAATACAACCTGGCCCCATCGATTATAAATTTTTATTTCAAAATCTTTTACAAAAGAACCTTGACTTAAAAATGCATCATTAGAACCATCATTATTTGGAGAAAATGCGTTGGGAACATAAATAATTAGTGATTGTGCCAGTTCAATCTCATTAGAAAGTGAAGTTGCTCCATTCATTCCTTCCTTTGCTTCTATATAATATTTTGAAGTTCCATTGTTCATGGGTAAGTCATGATCAAAATGGATAAGTTCATTTTGAATGGAAGCCACTACGTTGTAAAAAGGTTCAATGTCCTCTGCTTGGCGCAAAAGATTATACTGACCTAGTCCACCTCTCCAGTTAATATATTCGGTCCATTGTAGCATGTTAATAAACGGCCTTGATTGTCCACTCAATAAAATTGTACAAGCTGTTAAACTTGTATCGCTTTTATTACCGCAAACATCTTCATTTAATATTGCATAACAATAGGAATGTTCACTTGTTTGAACTTCCGTATCGACCCAATTAAAATCAGCATATTGATTTAGTGATTTTACCAATTGTAAAGAACCATTTTCATGCTGTTTCTTATATATATAATAGCCGGTATGAATCCCCGCATTGAAAGGTTCCCATTTGAGTTCAATGGTGTTTTCTGCAATCACTGAAACACTTTGTATATAATTTCTATTTTGATTCAAATGACTGACTGAGCAAAGCGTATCAGACCTTAGACTTTCCTTATTGCATTTATTAAATGAACTCAACACATAGCAGTAATCAATATTCCTGTTGTTGTATGCCGCACTATCATAAATTAGGAGCGGATTTTTATCTGTAATAATTTTATATGGTAAAAATGGGGAGCCATTTATACTTCTGTATAAAAGAAAATGATCAAAATACCGATCAATAACAGTGGTATCTGAAACCCTTGTTAATTTCAAAACGGAAGAATCCATTAACTCAATACATAAAAGGTTGCTTTTAGGAGCGGTTGGAGCAGGATTTACCTTAATGAACAACTTTCCAATAGAAGTAAGAATTAAAGGACAGCCATTATCTGAAGCTTCGAAATTTACATGGTATGGATTTGAAGAAACATGCTGACAACCTGTATTCCAGGTAAAAAAAGTAGTTGCTGAATCATTTCCGATTGCATCTGCGCTCTGAGCATACGGTGGGTCAATTGCCAAAGCTGACGAATTTGCAAAAATGTCACCGTAATGAATTATAAATACAGAGTCTCCTTCGTGATCAACTGCCTTAACTTCAAAATTAATAGTATCTGTTGCAAAAACATTTACATTATGCAAACCGGCAACCAAAGGTGGTAATTGAGGCGCTGAATTTCCGGTACATGCGATAACATAGAATTCTATTTCCCTTCTCACCAATCCAATAAAAACACCATTACGATATTCACGCACTTCCACTGCCATTGCATAAATTCCCTGGAAATCAGGGACTACTTCTATTTCGCCTGTAGCACTGTTTAATGTCAATGGGATGTTGCTTCCGCAAATATTTGATATGTCGTAACCGGGAGCCCATGTTGTACTAGTGTAAGGCGCGGCGAAAGGTGCTGTTGGATTTGTAGAACCGCCACTAACTGAAAAAGGATTAGGATTGAATTGAGAGGTATGACCTCCATCAAGTGGTGCGCTCAATACATAAACCAATGAATCACCGTCAATATCAGTAGCCTGGAATCCAAACCTGAAAAATTGTTGTTCGCATATATACGGTAATGGGAAACTATTGAAAACAGGAGATGAACTATGTAAAGCGGGATCAGGAATTTCAGCATAAAATACCATACCTGCTTCATCCGGATTCAATAAATTAGTAATGGTGCTATTTCTGCAACAACGTTCCCACACAACATAATATCCAGCCGGATTTGGCGGAAGAACCACCGTATTGATATAGTTACCATACTGCATGCAAACCTGAGGAGGCGGAGTACATCCCGTGCCACTTAAACTCAATGAATCTTTATCTCCTAAATTCATCAATACCGAGTCGATCAATAAATTTGTTGACTTACTATAAACTCCTACAATAATGGTTTGATCGAAATTGGAACCGGCAGGATTTGAGCAGTCGCGATACAAGGTAAGTTTTAATTCAAAAGTATTGCCAGACACCCAGCGGTAGGTAAAATCACCTCCCGCAATATGATAGGAGAAAGCATGAAAAGTGGTTAACAGAAGAGCTGCCAATATATAAAATTGAATCCGCCAAGTTGATCTCATTTCCTAATCTTATTCAAATATAAGTTAGTTTTGCCAGCTTTTGAATGCTATAGGGTCAATGTCCAATAAATGAAAGGGAAAATCATAGAAAAAGTACAAATTGAGGATATTGCCGATGACGGACGCAGCGTTGCAAAGCATAACGGACTAGTGATTTTCATTGATAAGGCCATGCCCGGCGATGTTGTTGATGTTTTAATCACACGCAAACACAGTTCTTACCTGGAAGGGAAAGTTACGTTTCGTCATGAATCATCAAAGCACCGCATCGATCATTTTTGCAAACATTTCGGTATTTGTGGTGGTTGCAAATGGCAGGATATGGAATATGAAGCGCAATTGTTTTTCAAGCATAAGCAAGTGCAAGAGACGATGCAGCGCATTGGTAAAATCACAAATGTTGATGTGCTTCCAATCATTCCTTCAACACAATTAAAATATTATCGTAATAAGCTTGATTACTCTTTTCATGACAAGAAATGGCTCAGTAAAGAGCAATATATAAACCTTGATGAAAATAAGGGTCCTGCGCTTGGCTATCACATACCTGGACGCTACGATCAGGTAATTGATATTGATGAATGTTTTCTGCAACCTGCACCTTCAGATGCCATCAGAAGTGCTGTAAGGGACTATGCCCTTGAAAATAATTTATCTTATATCAATATAAGAAATAAAAAGGGTTTATTGAGAGGCCTCATCATTCGCAATACAATGAAAGGTGAAATGATGGTTATAGTAATGGTGAGTGATGATAACCAGGAACAATTATCAGGCTTGCTCAACCATTTAGGAGAGAGATTTCCAGAGATCACTTCCTTATTATATATTATCAATCAAAAAGCCAACGATACTTTTCATGATTTACCAGTTCACCTTTTCAAGGGTAAGGACCACATTATGGAGCAAATGGATGGCTTGCATTTCCGTATCGGACCTAAATCTTTTTTTCAGACAAACGCTTTACAAACATTAACCTTATATAGAACTGCACGTGAATTTGCTGCATTAACGGGAAATCAAACGGTTTATGATTTATATACCGGTACAGGAACCATTGCGAATTATGTTGCACGTCAATCTAAAAAAGTAATTGGAATTGATTTTGTTGCAGATGCAATTGCTGATGCGAAAATCAATTCATCGATCAATGCAATTGAAAATACTTCCTTTTTTGCCGGAGATATGATGAAACTATTGTCGGCAGATTTTTTTAATGCAAATGGTAAACCGGAAGTAATTATTACCGACCCACCAAGGGCTGGTATGCATATTGATGTCGTGAAACAACTTGCAGAATCTCAAGCGGAAAGGATTGTTTATATCAGTTGTAATCCTTCCACACAAGCAAGGGATGTACAATTGCTTTCAGAAGCATATGATGTGGCGAAATTACAACCCGTTGATATGTTTCCACATACTGCTCATGTGGAAAACATTGCTTTACTAGTAAAAAAGCAATAATATCAAGCTACTTCAGGAATACTTGGTGCTGCTTCGAGAATTTCTTTACTTGCTCCATCGGCATACTGTGCGAAGTTCTTGATGAAAGAATTTGCAAGTTCCATTGCTTTGTTGTCGAATGCTGATTTGTCTTTCCAGGTATTTCTAGGATTTAAAATCTCTTGTGGAACACCAGGGCAACTCTTTGGAACTCTTAATTTAAAAACTGGCAATGTTTCAAACTCTCCCTTATCCAATTCACCATTAATAGCTGCAGTAATCATAGCCCTGGTGTAGGATAATTTCATTCTTGAACCAACACCATAAGATCCACCACTCCATCCTGTGTTAACCAACCACACATTGACATCATTTGATTTTAATTTCTTACCCAATAACTCAGCATATTTTGCAGGGTGCAAAGGTAGAAACGCCTTTCCGAAACAGGCAGAAAAAGTTGTAGTAGGTTCCGTGATTCCCATTTCCGTTCCGGCCACTTTTGCAGTGTATCCTGAAATAAAATGGTACATCGCCTGACCTTTATCCAACTTACTTATTGGCGGTAAAACACCGAATGCATCACATGTTAAAAAGAAAATATTCTTTGGTGGTTTCGCCACTGAAGGTTCAACAGCATTATCAATAAAATTAATTGGATAAGCAACACGTGTATTCTCTGTCTTTGAAATATTATCGTAATCTGTATTGGTTGTTCCGGGAATAAATTCAGTATTCTCCAATAACGAACCAAAACGAATGGCATTAAAAATCTGCGGTTCTTTTTCTGCGGAAAGATTCACACATTTCGCATAACAGCCTCCTTCAAAATTAAAAACGGAATCGTCACTCCAGCCATGCTCGTCATCACCAATTAAACTACGGTTAGGATCAGCACTTAAAGTAGTTTTTCCTGTTCCTGATAAGCCGAAGAACAATGCAGTATCGCCTTTAGCACCAATATTTGCAGAACAGTGCATACTTAACACCCCTTTATGTTGTGGCAAAACGTAATTAAGAACAGTGAAAATTCCTTTTTTAATTTCTCCTGTATAAGCGGTGCCACCAATTAAAATCATCTTCTTGGTAAAATTGATAACAGCGAAATTATGCTGACGCGTGCCATCTATAGAAGGGTCGGCTAGGAAACCTGGAGCATTGACGATTACCCAATCAGTTTTCATGGTTTCTATTTCCTCGGCCGTAGGACGCAGAAACAAATTATTGGCAAATAAGTTTTGCCAAGGATATTCAGTTATCACTCTTACATTCAATCGATATCTTGGATCGGCACATGCATATGAATCACGTACATAAACTTCACGACCGGTAAGATAAGCCTGCATACGGGTGTAAAGCTTGTCAAACTTTGCGGCATCAAACTTAATATTGATATCTCCCCACCAAACATTACCTTCCGTCTCATTATCGTTAACGCAGAACTTATCCTTTGGTGAGCGGCCGGTAAACTCCCCTGTATCAATAGCCAATGCACCTGTGCTGCTTAATTCACCCATTCCATTGATGATGGTTTCTTCCACTAATTCAGCAGGAGTGAGATTCCAATAAGCTGCGGAAACATTTTTAAGTCCGATATCTGCTATTGAAAAGTTGGGGTTTTTATGGCCGTATTCGTTCATTTTCTTAATATTTATGCAAAGAAAGTGAAAATAACTGCCTTCAGCAATGAATTTTTGCCATTAATATGCTTGTTTTTAACAGGGGTTGAAATGCAACTATTTAAACAATTAACAGTTGTTGCGAAGTAGCTGAAAAGGGGACTCCTTACTTTATCCTTTGAGGTTGATTTTCAAGGACCTGAACGAGGTTATTATCCTTGAAAAGTTCTCTTATTCCTGCAATGAATTTGATTTGCAGGTCAGGACTGAAATTCTGAAGTAAAAAACAATTATCCACCTCTCCTTCCCGTCCCCAGGGAATTTGATTATTGATGGCTTTAACCTTATAATCCCGGTTAAAATCATCAATGTAGGCATTTAACTTTTCGAATGCTTCCGGGTCGGTTCCTTCTCCAATACTGATAAAGGTAACGATCAGGCGTATTTTGGAGGTGTCGGCAACAGCTCCATCCATTTTGGCTTCCGGTAAAGTGACTGTATCCGCCATTGTTGTTTCTTGTTTTCGGGTTTTACATGAAAAAGAAAACATCAATAAAAAAGCAAGAGAAATAATTTTAAATAATATTGAAGAAATAGCCTTTTTCATCTTTCCTGATTTATTTGAGAGGGTTTCTGCCAAACCGCCAGTATCATAAAACTCCATCCAACTATAAAAGACAACCCACCAAACGGGGTAAGCGGACCAGCCCAAGACAGGTTCATCGTTGACATTTTACTGAAAGTCAATATATATAAAGACCCGGAGAATAAAATGATACCGATGGTAAAAAACAATGCTGAAAGCCTGAGTTTCTTTGCCGGAAATTGACTGCATAAAATTCCGGCAACAATCAATGCAAACGCATGTATAAACTGATAGAGAACAGCTTTATTCCATATCTCAATACCATAATCATCAACCATTTTTTTTATGGCATGCGCACCAAAGGCGCCTGAAATTACTGCTAACAAAGCAAAAAATGCACCGATGCGGATATAGGAGGTTTTCATTAATAAAATCTGGCTTTATTTCTTATTGAAAATAAAAAAATCTACTTACGGGAGTCAATATATTCATTGAGTTCATCCATAGAGTTTTCAAACGTAAAAGCATTATTTACCTTATAATAATTGCCAACATCATAAGTTCGCTCATAGGCAAATTTAGCAAACTGAAGTCGGTTGTCCTCAAATGTAAAAAGTATCATAATATCTTTTACCTGCGAAGTAATTAAACATCGGTCATTCAATACCTGTTTAGCGATGGTCATACGTGTATCTTCGAAAGTTTTTGAAGAAATGGTGCTCTTTAAATCATCAAACTCTTCCGTCGACAATGGAACAGGGCAACCAATCGGACCGGTATATCCCGGCACATAAGAAGCCTGCCTAATTGGTGAAGGGCGTGAGCTAACTGTATGTGTGATGGTAGTTGTTGTATGAACAACTGTCGTTTGCTTTTCCGACTCGTCTGCTTCAATCTCCTTACCCTCATTTGCAACACTAATTTCTCCAACATTTTCTTTTCTTGCAACGCCATTATTGACATTTGTTTTTTGCGTGTTTTCAGAATTTTGGATAGTTGTTTCTGTGGTAGTTGTTCGCTTAATGGTTCCAACCTCAGCAGCGGAAGCCGGATTGGCAGCATACATGACCACCATTTGCGAAGGTGAAGAAATGGGCGCCATTGCCATTGGAACTTCGCTGATCAGCCGGATTACAAATTCACCCTTATTATTTTTCCGGATGGCGTAAGATGTCTCCGTTCCCTGATTAATATAAAGATTGAAATTCTTCTCGCCGATTGCCGGATTGATGAAAATCACTTTTAGCTTGTAAAATTCTGCATTGAGTCCCGTGACCTTAACATTTGATTCCGGTTGATCATTCTGACGAACGCCATTAATAATAACGGTGAATTTATCACCATTCTCAGTGAAAATAATAGCATTTGATGTTTGTGCTGATGTCGTTTTAAACAATAGCATACAGATAAAGGAGAGCAGATAAAGTTTTTTCATTAATATTATTAGTTATTAAGTCATCAGGGATTATTGGTAAACGCTAAAATATATTGTAAAAGTATGTAAATCAACATCAACTTATCCAAAGGCGCTGTTACTTTAATTAACAGCTTTCTTTACTTTCGCAACGCTTATTTAAATTCTATTTTATCCCTTTCCAGCTTATTAGCAAAAGTACCATGCAACAAATTTTACTCCTTGGAGCCGGCCGTTCTTCTTCAGTATTGATTCAATATTTGCTCAATCATGCTTCATCAGACAATTATCATGTTACTGTTGGAGATATTTCTGAGGAATCTGCCCGAACAAAAACAGGTAATCATGTTGCTGCCACAGCCATCGCATTTGATATTCACAATGAAGCTCAGCGAAAAGCAGAAATTACCAAAGCAGATGTTGTTATATCATTACTTCCTCCTGCATTGCATTTTTTAGCAGCTGTTGACTGCGTTACTATTGGACGTCATTTAGTAACTGCCAGCTATGTTTCTCCTGAAATTGAAGGGTTAAATACTGCAGCCATCCGAAAAAATGTTTTGTTATTAAATGAATGCGGCCTTGACCCTGGAATTGATCACATGTCGGCTGTGGAAATTATTCACAGATTGAAAAAACAAGGTGCTGAGTTACTATCCTTTAAATCCTACACCGGAGGCTTGATTGCCCCGGAGTCGATTGACAATCCCTGGGGATATAAATTCACCTGGAACCCCAGGAATGTGATTTTAGCAGGACAAGGAACAGCTAAATATATAGAGGGTGGGAAATACAGATATATCCCCTATCAAAGGTTATTTAATCAAACAGAAAAAATAAACATTGACGGTTACGGTTTTTATGAAGGTTATCCTAACAGAGATTCATTGGCATATCGCAAACATTATGGGTTGGATAATATTTCGACATTGCTACGTGGCACCTTGCGGCAGGAATATTTCTGCGCTGCCTGGAATGTATTTGTACAATTGGGATTAACGGATGACACTTATGTTATTGAAGACAGTGAACATCTTACCTATGCACAATTGGTTGCTTCCTATTTACCGGATATATATAAAGATAATTCATTAAAATCGAGCCTGGCTTTATTTTGTCAATTGCAAGAAGATGGACAAGAAATGAAGATGATTGAATCAACAGGTATACTGGAAGATAAAATCATTGGGATGGTAAAAGCCACTCCCGCTCAAATTCTTCAAAATTTATTGGAAAAAAAATGGATGCTGCAGGAAGGCGATAAAGACTTTATTGCCATGCAGCATTTATTTGAATATAAATTGAATGGTCAATTAAAAAAACTTGCATCAACTTTAGTGGTTAAAGGAGAAAGCCAACTCATCACCGCAATGGCAAAAACAGTTGGTTATCCTTTAGGTATTGTTGCACGTTTATTATTGACGAAAAAAATAAATCTTTCAGGTGTTATGCTGCCTATCTCACCAGATATATATAATCCAGTTCTTGCAGAATTAAAAATGATGGGGATTGGATTTGTTGAAAATGAAACTGTGTATCAGTAACTAACTAAAGGCCGGATAAAAATCCTTCGTTAACATCCTGTAGTTGTCAGTATAACTCAAGTCCTCATCATGGATGATTAACTCATCTTCTACCAGCGGTTCTTTTTTAAACATGTATTGCATGATCAACCGTTTTTCGTCTTTGTCACTCTTTGTTTTTACGTGAGTGATTCTGTTGCAATAAAGTCCGGCAATAGCAGCTTTTGATTTAAAATAAACGCCTTCTTTACTTGGCAGAATAACGCAAAACTTACCAACTTCTTTCAGCAATGCTTTTACTCCTAAAATCAATTCGTCAAAACTGAGTGCGGCATCTGCTTGTCTGGCAAGGTTTCGTGAAAAATCATCCGCTTTATATGCATCTATAAAATAAGGCGGATTACTTACGATGAGGTCATATTTGACAGAACAACTCAATATATATAGCTGCAATGAACAATGATGAACATTGATCCGATCAAACCATTTTGAAGCTGTAATATTTTCATCAGCCTGGCTGCAGGCATTTTCATCAATATCAATGGCATCAATTTTTGCGATTGATTTTTGTGCAAGCATTAAAGCAATCAATCCTGTTCCTGTTCCAATGTCAAGAATTGTTTGCGAATTTCCCGGTTCAACCCATGCACCTAATAAAACACCATCAGTGCCCACTTTCATGGCACAACGGTCCTGGTGAATGGTAAAATGCTTAAAATGAAATACTGTCTGAGACATAAAAACGCCAGGCATATTTATTTATACCCATAACAAATTTACGCAATTCCGATTAACATAACGTCGGAACGGATTACAAATATCGTTTTAAAATAACCTCACATTAAAGTGTAGGTGCGAGTCCCCGCCTCGTATCAAATTATTTTCAGGCATCTTGCCTGATTTCACTTATTGAATTGATAAAAAAAAGCTCCGGGTTCCTGTGCTATTTTACCTTACGGATTGTAATTATTCTATACAAAATAAGCTGATTTTTGCCTGTTATCCGGCTGGAAGCCTGTGAAATAACTTAACACGTGGCATAGCCACGCGCTTACGCTTACAAGTGAAAAAGTATTTTAAATATGAATCACTTCACCATAAGCAGCA
Source organism: Bacteroidota bacterium (assembly GCA_031418215.1). GTDB lineage: Bacteria > Bacteroidota > Bacteroidia > AKYH767-A > OLB10 > JANOXC01. Next base: position 4,818 of record JANOXC010000087.1, on the reverse strand, counting down.
GCCACAGCTTCCATCACCGCTTCGCTCATAGTAGGATGAGGATGAATGGATTTGATGATTTCATGGCCTGTTGTTTCTAACTTACGCGCTACCACAACTTCAGCAATGAGTTCAGTAACATTGGCACCAATAAAATGGGCGCCCAGCCACTCGCCGTATTTGGCATCAAAAATAACTTTAACAAAACCATCAGCATTCCCTGATGCCTTTGCTTTTCCGCTGGCTGAAAATGGAAACTTGCCAACTTTTATCTCAATGCCTGCTTCCTTAGCGGCTTTCTCTGTCATGCCTACAGAAGCAATTTCAGGGGTGCAATAAGTACAGCCGGGAATATTGTTGTAGTTGATTGGTTCCACATGTAATCCTGCTATTTTTTCAACACAGGTTATTGCTTCAGCTGAAGCAACATGCGCCAATGCAGGCCCTTTTACGATATCACCGATTGCATAATAACCGGGTAAATTAGTCTGGTAATAATCATTGACCAATACTTTACCCTTATCGGTGATAATACCAACTTCTTCCAATCCAATATTTTCAATATTAGGAGTAATACCTACCGCTGATAATACAACATCACATTCAATAAACTCTTCTCCTTTTTTGGTCTGTATTTTAACCTTGCATCCGGCACCGGCTGTATCAACCGCTTCAACGGTTGCACCGGTCATCACATTGATTCCTGCCTTTTTAAAACTTCGCTCCAATTGTTTGCTTATTTCTTCATCTTCTACGGGAACAATTACAGGCATGAATTCAACCAGGGTTACTTTCGTTCCTAAAGCATTATAAAAATAAGCAAACTCACTTCCTATTGCTCCTGAACCTACCACTACCATACTCTTTGGTAACGCAGGAAGAACCATGGCATCACGGTATCCAACAATTTTTTTGCCATCCTGCTTCAAAGCAGGTAATTCACGGCTACGTGCGCCGGTAGCTAAAATAATATGCTTTGCTTCAATAGTCTGAACTGTTCCATCGGCAGCCTTCACTTCCACCTTTCTGCCAGGCTTTACTTTTCCGTACCCACTGATGGTCTCCACTTTATTCTTCTTTAACAGAAATTGAACGCCTTTACTCATGGCATCGGCAACACCACGACTTCGGCTTACCATTCCCTCAAAATCAGCTTTAAAATTATCAACAGTAACACCATAATCCTTTGCATGGCTAACATATTCAAATACCTGTGCACTTTTTATTAAAGCTTTCGTTGGGATACATCCCCAGTTCAAACAAACCCCGCCAAGTGATTCTTTTTCAACGACAGCGACCTTCATTCCAAGTTGAGATGCACGAATTGCAGCCACATAGCCGCCCGGTCCGGTTCCTATTACTATTAAATCGTAGTTCATATGATGTGTTAATTGGTCTGCGAAAGTACTTTTTTTGAATGAGTTTTGAGTAATGAGTTCGGAGTTCGGAGAAAAAAATTGAGAGTTTTAATTTTCGAGATTTTTAGTATTAATTAACTCCGAACTCCGAACTCCCAACTACTAACTATTTTAAGGATATTTGCCCACTATGCATTACCATATATCATCTCCACAGCCTGATTCAAGATTTATTGAAGTTGTATTGACTATTGACAACATTAACGATGACAGCATCGTGCTTCATCTCCCATCCTGGCGACCCGGGCGCTATGAACTGGGCAACTTCGCTAAGAATATTCAACAATGGGTTGCCTTCGACAGCCAGGATAATCATTTGCCATTTCATAAAACCAATAAGGATACCTGGCATATTGAAACTAAAGATGTGTCAAAGATCATTGTAAAGTATAATTATTATTCAGCGCAGCCTGATGCCGGTGGTTGCTGGACTGATAAAGAGTTACTTTATTTAAACCCTGTTCATTTTTGTTTTTATGTTGATGACCGATTGCATTTACCTTGTATGCTGCAGTTGAATATTTCGGCAAACTGGCAAGTTGCAACAGGACTTTTAAACAAAGGAAATAATTTGTTTCAAGCTGCCGATTTTCATGAATTGGTTGATTGTCCTGTAATGGCCTCGCCAAAGCTTCAACATCATTCGTATGAGGTAAATGATATTAATTTTAATGTGTGGATCAGCGGCGAGTGCAAACCAGATTGGGAACGGTTGTTAAAAGATTTCAAAGCATTTACCATAACACAAATGGAGATGATGAAAACTTTTCCCGCCAATGAGTATCATTTTCTTTTATTGATATTACCTTTTAAATTTTATCACGGCGTGGAACATACTAATTCTACAGTATTGGCATTGGGTCCGGGTTATCGATTAATGGAAGAAGAATTGTATAATGATTTGATTGGCGTAGCATCTCATGAACTGTTTCATGCATGGAATATTAAAACGATTCGTCCTGTTCAGATGCTTCCTTATTATTACTCGAAAGAAAACTACAGTAGTTTGGGTTGGGTGTATGAAGGATTTACAACCTATTACGGCGATTTGTTTTTAGCAAGATGTGGTTCTTTCAATCTTCAACAATATTTAATTGAATTAAATGCCCGTTTACAAAAGCACATGGATAATTATGGCAGATTTAATTTGTCCGTTGCAGAATCCAGTTTTGATACCTGGCTGGATGGATATGTTGCTGGCATTCCCAACCGTAAAACTTCTATCTACGATGAAGGAAGTTTAATTGCTTTAATGCTGGATTTGTTTATCCGAAAAAATTCCTCCGGAAAAAATTCATTAGATAATGTAATGTTGGCTTTATACAATGATTTTGCTTTACAAAACAGAGGGTATCGCGAACAGGATATCCAATCACTTGTAGAAAACCTAGGTGGTGCTGATGCTGAGGAAATATTTGAATTATATATCAATGGCCGAAATTCCTATAATTTCCTTTTACAGGAATTATTAACTGATGTTGGATGTTATATCAGTTCCAAACCTTCTCCCAAAAGTTCAGAGCGCTACTTTGGATTTAGGACTTTTGTTGAAGGGACAGTGACGAAGATATTGCAGATTGCCCCTTCATCGCCTGCAGAAATGGCCGGTTTAAACAAGGATGATGAAGTGATTTGTGTAAACAATATAAAAGTTGAAAATAATCTACAGGATCTGATTAATTATTTCGAAGGTAAAGAAATTACATTGGAGGTATTTACTCAGAAACAAAAGCGTGTGCTTCAAATTCAATCCGGCAATCACGAATATTATCCTGGATATTTTCTTTCTTTGATTAATGATGCAACAGACGTGCAAAAGAGGAACTTTAAGGAATGGTGCGGACTTGAGCATATTGTATGAGAAGGTTTTAAAACAGCAGTTTTTTGTTATTCTTCTGATCAAGGAAAATTCCCAAAGCGAGAATTACTTAACAGCTATCATACTTATTTCAACATTTACGTTTAAAGGAAGTTTTGAAACCTGTATTGTTTCACGTGCCGGAAAATCACTTTTAAAGTAAGTGCCATAAGCTTCATTAACCAGTTTGAACTGACCCATGTCCATTAAAAAAATACTGGCCTTTATTACATTGCTCATATCCATTCCCGCTTCTTTTAAAATAGCAGTAATGTTTTTCATTACTTGGTGTGTTTCACTTTGAATATCATCAAGCATAGGTATTCCCGTTTCCGGTACGATGGCTACCTGTCCTGAAATAAACAACATATTCCCTGATAATACAGCCTGGCTGTACGGTCCGATGGGTGAAGGTGCATTTTTTGTCTGAATGATTGTTTTCATGTTATAATATATATACCGTGTTTCTTTCCTATTTTTGATCACCGAAGATAAGTAAACAAAATTGAAAGAACAGCGCATCCTCCTGCTTGACAATTACGATTCATTCACATACAACATTTTACATTATGTTGAAGAACTGACAGGGTCTGCATGTGACGTGATACGAAATGATGCCTTTGATCTGAAGAACCTGGTTAATTATGATTCTATAATCCTTTCACCAGGACCCGGTTTACCAGAAGAAGCAGGTGTTTTGATTTCACTAATAAAACAGGCCTATCAAAACAAGAAGATATTAGGAGTTTGTTTGGGCCATCAGGCATTGGCTGTAGCTTTTAACGGTACATTGAAACAATTGGATAATGTTATGCATGGATTGCAGCGCAATTGTACCGTTATTGATCATGCAGATCCGCTCTATTCTAATTTACCCAAATCATTTCCCGCAGGACGTTACCATAGCTGGGTGGTGGATGAGAAAAATCTTCCCCATGATTTTATTATTACCGCAGTTGATAACGAGAAAAATATTATGTCAATGCGCAATAAGAAATATCCTTTATACGGTGTGCAGTTTCATCCTGAATCAATTATGACACCTGTTGGAAAGCAGTTAATCCAAAATTGGCTCGAGATTTAGTTTATTGCAAATATTATGGTGATTTTATTTAATTGCAATAAGTAAACTTCGCGTTACAAACGCTTTTTTTGGCAAAAATCCGCGTTGCAAACGCGGATTGATGGTTTGTCGCAAAAGATAAAGGCTAAAGGCTGTGAATAATTAAAACAAACATTTGACTAATGAAATGTCAACTTATTTTTATCTGCATCTTGGCTTTTTGCACCCCCTCAGTATTGAAGGCGCAAAAGTGCTATGATTATGCTTGCAATATTGATAAAGCACGCACGGCTTTAAATCAAAAGAACTTTAAAGAAGCTTTGGCTTATGCTAAAGCGGCAAAAGCCTATCCGAATGCCAATGTGTCGGAGGCGGATATTTTGATTTACGAGATATTTGAACGTATTGAAGCACAAAAGAAAATTGCTGAAGACGCAACAAAATTGGCTAAAAGTGAAGCTGAAAAAGCGTATTTGGAAAAAATCAAAGCGGAAGAAGCC
>JANOXC010000086.1:0-2188 GCA_031418215.1 Bacteroidota bacterium | reverse complement strand
CGGTGTAATCTTCGGTACCGTATTGGAAAAGTCTGGTTCCATCGTTACTTAGCTTTCTTACAGCTCCTGTCTCAAGTGATTTAAGAAAAAGATCGTATTCTTTTACATATGCAAGCCATTTTCCATCCGGAGACCTTTCTTCAAATTCATTACTATTTTGAGTTTTTATTTGAGTCAGTTCATAGTTTAACAGGTTGGCCATCCACATCTTATTACCAGCCCTGAATGTGATGGTGTTCTTGTTAATGACCTTACCTCCAGAAAAAGTAAATCTATCAGGCTTAAGTTTAGTTTGTAATGAGTCTGCCAACACCTTTACAAGTTGTTTAACATCGAATAAGGGTTTTACTTTACCGTCTCCAAGATCATAAAATTCAAAAGACCTTCCGGCTTTATCAATTTTGATATATGCAAAGCCCGAGCTGTCATAAGACCATAATGGCTGAATATTCAGATTAAAGATGTGTTTATTGATGATGTTGTTGGGCATAAAACTCACCGCCCGTTTGTAATCTTCTGGTGTAAGTTGTTGAGCAACTCCATTCAAACTAAGATTAGAAAGTATGATGATGAAAATACAGGAGGAGTTAGTAATCAAGGTTCGCATAAACTGAAAGTTTGATAAAAGGTACACATTTATATACAACTTAATAATTACTAAAGTGGTTAAAATAAAAAGAGGGTAACAGAATTTTAATCTATTACCCTCGCTGCGCTCCCCTTATTGACGAAAGCTGCAGCTTCCTGCACAATTTTCAATTACAAGAGTCTATAAATCAATATTTGATTTATAAATTAAATATTTACATTTAGGAAACTAAGTTTCCCGTTTTCACCAGCAATGCCAACACGATGGAAGTGCACCACCATTCACAGCATCCAACCCCCGGCACAAGCCGGGGCAAGAAATGGTCCCATTATTTCCTTCGCCCCGGTTCGTGACCTCACGAACTGAAAAGCTGAAAAGTACTTAACAAAAGATAGTAAGTGTATTTGATTATAACAATACAGTTAGTATTTTGATTATGGTTCGTGAGGACACGAACCAAGGCGGGGGAAATAAAAAAAACCACTTACATTTTTATCACCTTTTTACTCGTATTAGAAGAAAATCTGGCAAGGAATCTGGCAGGAAAATTTCACCTTTTGAAGAGTTTTTCTAAGGTGGCCATTGGCAAGAACATACGACCACTATCTGGTAGGAATATAAACCCATATTTGGTGTAAAAATCTGTAGCTTCCTGATCAATCGGATCAACGATTATTGCCATGGAACCAATATTTGAAGTAGCATCATAGCTTCTTCTCAACGCATCTAACAAGAGTAACCTTCCTAGCTTTTGTCCTTTAAATTTATTATCAATGGCTAAACGTCCCAATAAAGTAACAGGCAAGTTCTGATACCTGGGAAGTTGTTTAACAATGGAGTCGGGGAGTTGAGATCTGGGAATTGAGCCATTGGAGAGTGTATAATAGCCCTTGATTTCCTTATTATCATCTGAAAGAATAAAACAAGCGGAAACCTTTTCTTTCACGTCTTGCCTGGCTTGTTTTTGAATATAGTTATCCAGCATAACCTTGCCACAAGAAAACTTTGCCTTTTCGTGCGAAGTCGCTAATAGAGTTGTTACATAACTCATTTTGCTGTTACAGCCTTTTGGTAACTTTTAGCTGCTTGTATTAAAGCCTTATTGGGACTTGGAGGATTTGCCAGGGCTTCAAAAAACACCTGTTTATCCCTTTCAGATGCTAGTACCGCATTATGTTTTTCAATAATGATCGTAGCTGCCTCCTGAGTTGTATGAATAACAAACTCAGACAATGATTTAAAACCTTTGATTCTGGCAGCTTCTTCAAATAGATCCTTTTGGTTGCGGGAGAGACGGGTGTCAAATCTCGCCTGTGTGGCTGCTCTGTATCTTGTTTTTGTAGTACTCATGATAAAACTTCTTGACATAAATGTACGGTAAATATCCGTACAATACAATAATTGAATGTTAACTCTTTAGTGGACTTGATATAATATGAGCTTTTATCAACAATAATTTCAAAATTTGGCAGGAATCTGGCGCAAAATAAAAAACCACCTACCTTTTAACGTGTAAGTGGTTGATTATCTTGCTCCTCTTATTGACGAAAGAGGCAGCTATAATTCTTTGTCTGATTTGACAATTTTATATCAATCAAT
>JANOXC010000085.1:0-30192 GCA_031418215.1 Bacteroidota bacterium | reverse complement strand
AAAATAGTTCTTTCTATTTCCAAAAGAAAACATTTATTTTGCAAAAAATATATTCTTATGGAAGCATTCGTGAAAAAAGTAAAGCATATTGATGAACTGCATTTTGAACATCAGCTATGGATAGCCGAAATAAGTTTTTATAATGATGAACTGATGGTTTACCAAAAGTATTTAGACCATATTGCTACCAGGAATACAGGTATTGAAGTCAGAAAACAAATTGAGCATTTTCAAAACCAGTTTATCATTCAAAAAGAGCAGCTGGATATTCTCAAGCATGACATTAAGATTCATGACCAATGGCTGGCACGTTTTGCTGCTCAACACCCAACCGCAATTGATCATTATGTTTTTGCTGACCACAACAATATGCGGGACCGGGCACATTCATTTAAAAAACTTTATACTGAGTTAAAAACTGAGTTTATTGCTTTTGTTTCTGCAAGGATGTAAACACCCGGTAAATAAAATCAATAGCTCAGGAATTGATTTCCGGGCTATTTTTTCATGAAAACCAAAGATCAGTTTCTATATATTAAAAAGTTAACCCCAAACTAAAACTGATAAAGCCGGCCACTTCTCTTCTGCTTATTGAATTGTAACCACTATAATATGAATTTGCATGTTGAGTGATTGTAATCTCTTGCCACTTCTTGCCAATTTCTAAAACAAAAGAAGTCTTATTGGATATTTTATATACTAATCCAACCGCTATACTATATATTAAACCATTGCCTCCGTTTTTTAAAGCCAATGCATATCCTACTCCACCTGTTAATAATGGAGAAACCTCCTTATTATAAAAAGCAATTCTTGCATTAAGTGTAACCGGTATAAAAAAATTCTCTTCAAATTTATCAATACCTAATCCTGCCATAATGTGAATATGTTCTTCCAATTGTCCGCCCATTCCGAATTCCATTCCATAGGAACTAGTATAATCAATTGCAACTTCATTGTCACCAATTAAACTATTGTAATTCACCTTAATCAGAAAGAGTGGCCGTTCACCTATACTACTCTTTGACATTGTACTATCGGCATTGGGATTTCGCAAATGACTCTTTGTAGAAACTAATGCTGAATTTTTCCAATTGCTCACTGGAAATAGTGCCTGATTTTCAATGTGTGCCAGAAAAGCGCCCGGTGTTTGCTGTGATAAATCCTGTGCACTGGTAATAACTGAATGCAACATAATAAAACCAGACAAAAACAGATAATAAATTTTCATTGGTTAAATATAAACTAAAAAATCAGTTTCCCTCCTGTCTCTTTTTAAAAATAATAATTTTAATTACTGCCGGTCTAAAATAAAAATAAGCAGCACTCGCACCAATAGCATTCGCCAATCCATCCGCCCAACTACCAATACGATTGCTTAAAAAATATCCCTGGTACAATTCCAACAATGCTCCATAAATAATACAGAATAAAAGAAGAATTATATATATTGACTTTTTGTTTAGTTGGGATCGCATCAATCCTCTTGCCCATAGATAATAAAAGATAAAGTAGAAAATTGCATGGGCAGCTTTATCCATTGAAAACAAGTCCCAGAAATCTGGAAGGTGTAATTTACCAGTAGAAATGCTGCTTAATATAAAAATCAGTATTGCCCAGCTTATGCCGGGCATATAATTCTTCAGCATTTTATTTCAGAATTTTCAGGCACTCACTAAAGCACCATAAGCCTCAGCGGAAAGTAAACTTCCTACTGAAGATGCATCTGCTGGCCTGATTTTCACCATCCAGCCTTCGCCATATGGATCTGTATTCACGAGTTCGGGATTTCCATCCAGTTTAGGGTTGATCTCCAACACTTCTCCTGATACCGGCATAAATAAATCAGAAACAGTTTTTACTGCCTCCACACTACCAAATATGGCTTCTTTTTCAACGGTATCACCTACTGTTTCAATTTCTACATAAACGATATCCCCTAATTCGCCTTGTGCAAAATCGGTAATGCCAATATAGGCAACGTCACCTTCCAGGCGCACCCACTCATGGTCTTTTGTGTATTTTAGATTTGATGGAATATTCATATCGGTTTTATTAACTATATATTATTAAATGCTTGCCAAAAATAAATATTAAATCAATTACTACTGCGCAAGTGAGAAACGAATGGCAATTCCTGCTGTGGTATTGGTGGTTGGGTAGGAGGTGGAGATTATAGGAGTGTTGCTTGTGGTTTCGAAAAACAACCTGACACTTAATCTGTCTGTCACAGCATAATCAGCTGAAGACTTAAAGGAGAAGACATTCAATCCTGCTGTAGGCTGATTTATTCCTTCCAACATCTTCCTTACTATGGTTACATTTTTCCTTACGGAGAAGTCTGCAGTAATATTTAGGCTGTTAGCGCCCAACGTTGCTCCCACACCTCTACTGCCAAAGAGTCTTTTAATCAGGTTGAACTTGGGAATACGATAGCCAAATCCAATGGTAAGTTCAGTTCCTTTTACTTCTGTTAGCTGCGTGCCAACGTATGACATTCCTAAAACTCTGTCTTTTTTATATTCCATCCTGGTTTGGATATTATTTTTCCAAGTAACATCCACACCTATCAACGGTGCAAACTGTTCTGAAATGGAAATCTGTTGTATTTCCTTCCTTGCAATAAAATTATTGGAAAGGTCGCGATTAGTAGAAGTACCCTCTACTTCTCTATAAAGCAGGCTTCGTCCAAAATTATTGATGCTGAATACTGAGCGGTAACTATGGGTAATACTGACATTGTTAAACAACTTTTTAAAGACTGGAATTTTATTTAACCCATCGTAAGTTATTCGCCAGTTTGGTTTAGGTGTTTTAAGGAAGGGGTTGAGCGAAATACTTTCTGCCGACTTCCCGGTATAGGCAGCAAGAAATGCAGCGGTGAGCACTTCCTGTTGTGTTCCTCCATAACCATCATTATATATTGTTCCAAAAGAATCAGGCAATGCAAGTCCCTGTGAATATTGATTCAATGCTGCTAGTCGTTTCGAAGTGATTTGTCGATTACTCATAAATTCTTCAAATACACTGTTTGAATAATTTACTTTATCGTCTTTGACAAATGCTGAGTTTATTGAAATGATAGAGATACTAAAACCTCCCGCTTCTGTCGGATTTTGAGATTCAAAAACAGAGCCATTATAACGGAAGAATTCGGAATTGCTTTGGGTAAGATTTCTGTTAACGGTTAATTCTATTTTAAAACCATCAACAGGTTCAATAGTTGCTCTTCCTGAAAAAGTTTGATTATAAGTATTGACATAAAGCTGATTGAAACTTGTATCTGGTGTAACCCATGCTTCGCTTAATGCCTGACCACGTAAATCTTTTTGGCTACCAACGGCAAATCCAAATCCAGGAGAATTTTTATCTAAGTCCTGACCGAATATCTGTGAGTAGTTTCGATAACCCGGCAATATGGTACCATTTGTTTCACTGTAACTAAAGCCAACTGTTTTAACACCCATAATTATTTTCCCAACAAAACGAACAGCATCAGGAATTTCCGCTTTCTTTTTTTCAGGAGGTTTAATTCCTGCTTTAGCACTGTCTGCTGCAGTTTTTAAATTTTCCGGTTTTATTTTGGGCTCCACTTTCTTTGCCATTTTTGGTGGGGCTATTGGCTTGGGAGAATTTATTTTCTTAAAGAAGGGAACTTTGTTATACAATTGTGTCATTGTAAAATTTCCATTCAGTGCTTTTGAATTACTATTCTGAATAGTGTTGGCCGTTCTTTCATCAATACCATATCGGCTTGTTGTTGAGTCGAGGATAAACTGACCTGCAGTCCAACTGTAATTAAAACCGTATTTCATATTCACTGAGATCCAGTCAAGCATCGGGATCTTATTTAATGGAACCTGATAACTTAAGTTTCCTGCATGTTGATAATTCCTGTTCCGTCCGCCACGCCAGAAATTATATTTCAATGAATCTTTCTCCTCCTTGGTATCTAACTTACCGTATGGCTCATCAACAACTGATAGATTATTTGCATTAATATCAAACTTCAATGCTTTCGTGATGTCAAACTTTAAATCGTAAAGTCTGCGTATTTCAAAGTTCTTGTTGTAAAACGTTTCGCGCTTTATTTCTGAATAGCCGGTATTATTCCTATATAATTTCTCACCGTAGGTACGGTTAAGGTCTGTTCGGAAATTAAAGCTGGAAGGCAAATAGTTAAAATTGAAATCCTTAATCGCTTTTGCATATTTTGAACTAAGGGTCTTTGATTTAATAAAAGGATAAACCGGTTTCGGATTGGTATTAAAGTTATAACCAATACCGCCGCGCCATGTTTTCATCACATCTGACTCAATATTTATGTCATGATGAGAGATTTCATCGTAACCATAAGTAAAATTAAAATTCTCGATGTCGTATATGTGCGGCTTACCTCCACCTACTTTATTTTTTCGGACATTGGTGAAGTTGATGCTCTTTGTCCTTGTGTAGTCTTGCGCACGTTGTTTCAATTCCTTTTTATCAGCTTTTGTTTCTGCATTATCCAAAGCCTGTTTAAACCTTACATCTTCATTAAGCGGATCAAATTGCGGATTTTTCACAACGGTTCCATAGTTCACATACATCGGCAGTTCGATGCCTGCTTTCTCAGGCAAAAATTTTCCCAAAAATAAAGTAGAGGAAACATTCCATGCTATTTCTTCTTGCTTGCTGCGTCGACTCACTTTCTGATCAAGGGCACCAAAACCTATTGATTTGTATGTCCCTGCCAATGCAACATTGCCAATGTTTGCAAGTTTCGCAGCAACCCTTCCGGTGGTGGCCCATCCTCCTTCTTTATCAAAATCAGTAAGTCGTAATTCATTAATCCAAACCTCTACGCTTTTAATCTGGCCGTCATCACCATTCTGATTAAATGCATCCTGCTTCGGATTCCTGATACCAACTAGTATAGTTCGCACACTGCTTAAAGAAGGATTTCCTTTGACAGAAACAAAATTTTTACCGTCAGTTGCTTTGTAAACACTGGTAATCTTTACTGCTCCATTTGAATTTTCAATTGCATTATTCCTTTGCAGTTTATACTCTACCAATTTTTCTAAATCAAGGTCGAGCCAGTTTGCTTCAGGCCATACGGCATATGGATCTGTCTCCCCCCAATTAGTTACCTGTAATGGAATCTCATATTCATAATAATTGTCAGTGATGTCGTTACCCAACCGAATAAACATGTTCACATCACCATTTTTCAAAGCATCAGAACTTTCTATTGCTTCGGCATGTGCATACATCTTCAAGCGCCTGTATGAACGAAGGTCCAAATTCAATGTTTTAAAAGCACCCTTGGCATTACCATCTTGCAATCCCTTAATTTTAAATGACAAGGCTTGTTCGTTGAGTTGCTGTGTTGTAGTGGAGCCAATGTTTAACTCCTGATCAATTCCGGGAGGAAGCACATAATTTATAGGAATACGATCACCATTCTCTTCAATGCTCACTGCTGAAACATCAAAACCAACATTATCAGGATCGCCGCCTATAGTTTCATAAGATGCGAGGTCGTAAATATATTTCCGCCATTCACCTCTTAAGAATTCCAATTTTGCAAAACGCAATGTTGTTTGTTGTGCAAAGCCACTTAAATACATTCTTACAAATCCAATGGAATTAAACCCTTCAATTCCACCAACTACTTTATCAGGCTCACGTATTGGTATTTTAAACTGATACCAGGTGCTTATTGTTTTCTGACCATTGGGAAGTGGCCATTCCGACGAAATTTTATCTACTATATTATTCGAACCAACAACCAATGAGCCGGGATGCAGGTCAACTTTGTATTCATAATATTGTTCTGATGTCTCTGTGTTTGAGTCACGATTCACATCTTCCACATCAGGCTGGTTGCTTCCAACCTGACTAGTGCCGCTCTGCGTATCAACAGGTGAATTATTTTCTGCATTACTGTAATCCTTGTAACGATCAAGGATGGTGCGGGTATTATCACCGGGCACATTGTAATATCGAAAATCATCAGTCGATGGATCAGCTGTTATCTGTCCATAAGCTTGTGCAGTTACTTTGATCAATAATGAATCGAGAAATGGTTTGAAAAAAGTATTTTCACCTGCATTCGACAATCCATCCAAGCCCACATCCTGGAATTCGCGGCTTGCAACATTATTATCAAATGCATAATTCACACTTGGTGCACGAGGCACTACTCCCCATTGCGTAGTATCAACCTGCACACCATCAGATGCATCAGCCGTTTTTGGCAAGCCATTTTCAAATTGTTTACGATTGTCTTTTAAAACATCTTCTGAAATATTTCCAAGGTTAAAATACAAATCACCACCGCTGTAGTTTGTGCCATTTGTGGTGGGGTCCATAATCCAGAATTGGATGAATTCCGTATTCGAAGCTTCCAGATCAGGACTCTCCACTCTCCGCATAATACCACCCCATCGCGACTCAGGATCCCTTAAACTACCATCTGCTTCAACACCTGCTGATACACTGTTTGGACCAACATCATAATTATACGGACCTCGTTCTGCAGGAAAATAACTTACATCAAACATTGGCAGCACTGCTGTTTGTCCATTCGGTGCCTCCTTGTTTGGAAAAAGTTCATGCTCTAATATTTGCCGAACTAAGTCATTTGAAATAGCATTGTCGTCAATGTTCGATGGTGTCTGAGAATTTCCCCTGTAAAACAATGGATCGATGGTATACCATGAAAGCTTAGCCCTGTTATATCCATAGTTCACATTGTTATCATTTGTGCCTTCAGGAAAGGTTCCACTGGGTGTACTGGAAATCATCCATGAGCCAATATTTTTTAAATCGGTTGTCGATTGACTTCCTTCAAAGTCATCGATGTATGCCACCCCTTTTTTCCCAATTGCTTTGTTATTTCCCGGAATCAAATTTGCAAATTCACCATTGAATGTAACACTTGATGGCTCCTTCGTTGAAATGAATGGAAGCTTATCCACCAATTTGGTAATAAAGCGCGATTCAGTACGGTAGGCGCCATCGAGTCCCCAAATTGTATTCGTTATAGGCTCATCACCAATATTTACTTTTTGTGTGATGGGCCTTTCATTTAAACGGAGAATGGTACCACCTAACGTAAAATCTTTATTCACTATATAATCAAAACGCGCACCCATCATTGTTTTCGACTGTATGCTGAACAAGGAATTATTTTCTACTGAAATGTCAATTTTAGCATTCGATTGCAAAATACTCTGGTTGATGATTTTTACTTTACCAAGATTATAATCAACCGTATAATCAACATTTTCCACCAGCGGTATGCCTCCTGCCATCACCTTTACTGAACCTTCGAGCACATTAAAAGCGTTGAGTGATATTTCACTTGATGTTTTACTCTTATAGCTTCCCTTCAAGCTGAATTTGTTTTTCTCAGGCTGTTGCAATACTAAAACACGGGTGCTGTCGTACAAAATTTCAAAAGTGTAATTATTCGCTGTTACACTATCAACTGACTTTGATCTTAAATAACTTCCGAAGGGTTCTATTACTGGAAAAATAATTCTCCCATTTGATGAATTAATTGTTGCGCCTTCTATAAAATCATATTCACCATCCGGTTGCGGATCATTGGTTGAGTTAAGCCGATCTAATCCTAATAGACGATTAAGTGGCACTTCACGAACCTTTACATCAGCAGCTGAGGAGGGAATATAATTTAGTCGCGTTCCGATGGTGTCGGCATAGTATAATACATCCAGTTTGAAATCTTTCTTTTCAATTTGATACCCACCTAAAGCATAAATGTTCTTCATCATAAGATCCCATGTCGGCAAAGCGGTATTGGTAATCTTACTCTTCAGCAATTTTAAAATAAGGGTATTAGGTGCCTGAATATTATCTGTTGTAAGATTTCCAACCTTGTACACTTTATTACCAACGGTATATTCATAGGCTACTGCCAATACATCGTTCGGATTAAGCGGCTGGTTCAATGAAATAAATCCCAACTGTCTGTTAAAGGAAAAGTCTCTGGCAGGATCCAGTTTTCGCGCATTCAACAACACTTCATAGTCGCGTGACCCTTCAAAACCACTGATGGAAGAAAGAGCAGAAGCAGCTTTATCAAATTCCCTCACTTCAGGATAATTTTGCGTAAGCTGATAATACAAGCTATTGGTAGAATCAGAAGGGTATCCCACGTTAAAAGGAGGGAAAGTATTAATAAGGGTTGGAACATTTTTGTTGAAATAATCTTTCTCCCCCAAATCAAGCAAGGCTACAACATTCCTGTTATCTGTTGTAATGTTAACGGTATTGGTTCGCCACAATTCAATCTTAGTAATGTTTACAGGTGAATTTACGAAGGGCAAACTTGTTAAAGCACCATCATACTGATTGCGAAAAAACTGTCCGATAAAAAAGTGTTTATTAATCTCATACTGATCTGCCGAAATATCGAAAGGGGTTACAGTGGCTCCATTTTCTACACTGATTTGTGAAGTACTCCCTTTTTGCTGAGAGTAAATACTGGTAACAGTCATCCGACCGAATTGTAACTGCGCTTTTATACCGAACAGACTTTGGCTACCTTGTATCAATGTCCCTGTTAGGGGCAAGCTGACATTTCCCGCCTCCAGCTTTTTAATGATTTCATCTTCTTCACCATTGTACTCCAGCTTTAATTTATTTTCAAAATCAAAACTGGCTTCCGTATTATAATTAGTAGTGATTTTTAATTTCGTACCGATATTGCCCACTACGCTTAACTGAATTTTTTCTTTGAAATCGAAGGTTGTGTTTTTGCGTTGCTTCTCCGGTAAGGTCGGGTTGTCATACTTCTGGAAGTTCAATCCAAAGCTCAACTCTGCCGAACCTTGTGGTTTGATATCTATGGTATTTCCCCCGAAAATCCTGTTAAAGGCATCTCCTCCGATATACAACCGCGGGGCAAATCCTTTTTTCTGTGTGGCGCTTTCTTCATTGGCCCTTTGCTTCCAATAGTCCTTTGTAGATTTCCGGTATTCATGTTCTACAAACTCATCAAACGTCAAGTAACTGGGATTACGATAGTACAATTCGCCCATACGCTCGTTGATATCATATTGCCGCTCATCGGGATTGTATTGTACATCCACTTTTATGTTGGAAGGGTCCTGGAGATATAAACCATTTCCCTCTGAGCGGGAGTTTAACGGATCGGAATAACGGTCATGGAAAGGATAGTGTAGCGTATCAGAATCGGCAAAAAACTTAAAAAAATCATTGGAGGCAAAAAGTTCATAGTCAAAAACTCCGGCAGGGTTGTTCATCCCCATAACGAATCCAAAAAATATAAAAAGAAGTAGCGCTGCGAGCGAGTATTTTCTGACGATTTTCAAAACGTTCGTAGTGTGGTTTGCAAGGCGACTAAAATAACATAAAAAGCCAGACCCCTATAGTGGTATTGGGGTAGTTACAAGGCGGTTTTACAACAGGTTCAAAGCTGATTTAATAACTTGTTCAACAGAACCGGCTGGTTGTTGCCGCATTGCCTGGTCGATGGCTTTTTCAGCATTCGGGCGGCCGAAACCGAGAATGATTAAAGCGCTTAACGCTTCACTGCGGACAGTATTGTGTGAATTCGGTGAAATTACAGTCTCCCCGGCAATCTTTAACACTTTATCGCGTAGATCTATGATAATACGCTGAGCCGTTTTAGTACCTATCCCCTTAATGCGTTGAAGGGAAGGGCTGTCGCCGGAAGCAATTTTACTGCGTAATTCATCAGGAGGCATGGAAGAAAGGATCATCCGTGCTGTTGAGGCTCCCACCCCGCTTACGCTGATAAGCTGACGAAAAAGTGCCCTTTCCTCTTCCGTAGAAAATCCATAGAGCTCCTGCGCATCTTCTCTCACAATCAAATGTGCCAGCAACTTAGTGGCAACCTGATCCTTAATGGCGGAAAATGTTACCAATGAAATATGCAAAACATACCCTACTCCGTTGCAATCAATCACTGCTTGTGTAGGGGAGATGGAGGTAAGCGTACCTTTGATATGATCGTACATTTTCTAGTTAGAAGTAAGGTGTTCGGAGTGATGGGTATTGAGTCCCATCTCTGGCAGACAAAAATATATTAATACCCTTATAAAACACAGTCGCAATCAGATGTTGTCATTAGTTTTTATATCGATAATCCGGATGTTGCTGCTGAAAGACGCGAAATAATTCAACTACGACAAATTACCTACTTTTGCCGTCGAAAATTATCATTTGTCCTGCACCCGTAGTTCAATTGGATAGAATGACAGATTCCGATTCTGTTGGTTATGGGTTCGAGTCCCGTCGGGTGCACTGGTAAATAAAATAACAGCACGTAGTGCATTTTATGTTCGAAGAAATCTGCCAAGTGAGCTTGAGCAGATTTAAGAGAGCATAAAATATCAAACGAAGTTTGTGTTATTTCATTTCCAACCCGGCTAGATGGGTCCGCATTGCACTCCCGTCGGGTGCACTTTATTTAATTGAGAATTAAAAATGCAGAATGCAGAATTAAGTAATGTTTAAAATTGTTTGAGGTGGTTTGAATTGTTTAAAAGTCAAAAACTGCCGAAGCTATTGCCTCTGCCACTTTACTTGATACTCAATACCCAATACTAAATACCACATGAAATCAAAAACAGCTAAAGAAAGCTTAACAATTCAAACAGAACTTGTTCTTCCAAATGATACCAATACACTTGGTAATTTAATGGGGGGAAGACTTTTACATTGGATGGATATTGCTTCAGCAATTGCAGCACACAGACATTGCAGCAGAATTGTAGTCACAGCATCTGTAAACAATGTCGCTTTTAATCAACCTATTAAACTGGGGGAAATCGTTACGTTACAGGCAAAAGTTTCAAGAGCATTTACTTCTTCTATGGAGGTTTTTATCGACGTTTGGGTGGAAAACAATACTACAGGCGAACGTAAAAAATGCAACGAGGCCATTTACACTTTTGTTGCTGTTGATCAGTTGGGTAACCCGATTAATGTGCCAGCTTTGGTCCCGGAATCAGAAGAAGAAAAACAGCGTTATGAAGGCGCTTTGCGAAGAAGACAGCTTGCATTAATCCTCGCCGGTAAAATGAAACCGGCAGATGCTACAGAGTTGAAGGCTTTGTTTATTGAAAAATAAAAATCTCAACATAGAAAAACGTATCCTGATTTGTCATGCTGAGGAACGAAGCATCTCATAAGTATTCTTATAGCATGACTATTCTGTAACAATAGCGGTCATCTTCAATCAAGGTTATGAGATCCTTCGCCTTTAGTCTCAGGATGACAAAGAGAAGGCTTAGATTGACAAAAAAATAAGAGAATAACTAATCATTAATTTTATTTTTACGCACCAATAAATAAAGTGGTGCACCAAGCAACACAATAAATAATCCACTAAAGGTGCTTTGTGGTTTGGTATATAAAAGTATACCGCAAATTAAAGCAGCAATCAATATATATAAAGCCGGCATGAGTGGATAAGCCAGTGTTTTATAAGGGCGTTCGGTATCAGGCTCTTTTTTTCGAAGTACAAATACCCCGGCGATTGTAACAATATAAAACAAGAGTGATGCAAATGTGCAATACTCTAAAAGATCGCCATATGTTCCTGACAAGCACAACACGCCGGCCCATACAGCCTGTACCCATAATGCAAATCCCGGAACATCGTTATTGTTCAATTCACCGGCTTTTTTAAAAAACAAACCTTCTTTAGACATTGCATAATAAACCCTTGCGCCTGCCAAAATAATTCCATTGTTGCATCCGAATGTGGAAATCATGATCAATGCTGCCATTAAATATACCGACAAATCTCCAAAAATCATACTTGCTGCCGCTGTTCCAACACGATCAGTTCCTCCACCCGCAAATTGAATTCCCTGTCCGATGATATCTGTTGCATCAGCATTTCCTTTCAGTGGTAACAAAGAGAGATAAGAAACATTTGCCATACAATACAATAACGTAACAACACCTGTCCCTAACAACAAACTACGTGGAATATTTTTTTGTGGTTCCTTTATTTCACCTGCAATAAATGTAACATTATTCCATGCATCGCTGGAAAAAAGTGAACCGATAATAGCAGTTCCTAATGCGAGCATTAAAGCAAGGCCGGTTACATTTTGCGAAACCCAACCATCACCAACTTTAGATAGCTGAACAGCATGCCACGCATTTTCAAGGTTTAATGACAAGGTATTGTTGTTTAATCCAATTGCCAATCCTGCAACAATCAATAACAATAGTGCCAATAACTTCGCTGTTGTAAATCCGGTTTGAATCAACTTTCCATTGGTAATACCACGACTGTTAATGAATGTCAATACAACAATCAAAACAATGGCAAGCAACTGTGCGGCACTAAACGTAAAGCTTCCTACTACAAATAATTTATTTTCCGGACTGAACCATGGAAAAAAAACTGCTGTATATTTTGCAAAGGCAACAGCCACTGCAGCAATCACGCCTGTTTGAATAACGGCAAAAACTGTCCAGCCATATAGAAAGGAGGTGAAATTTCCGAATGCCCGCTGTATGTATACAAACTGCCCTCCGGCTTTTGGCATCATGCCGGCCAATTCACCATAACATAATGCCGCCATTACTGTGATGATTCCACTCAACACCCAAAGAAACATCATCCATCCGGCGGAACCCACATTGCGGCTCATGTCAGCACTCACAATAAAAATTCCTGAGCCGATCATGGAGCCTGCTACCAGCATCGTGGCATCCAACAATCCCAAAGACCTGATAAAATGATGTTGCCCTTCTTCAGCCATATATAATAATTTTTTGTTGCATCACTGCATTATGATAATCCTTGGAAAGCCGCTATTTTACTTTTTCGGATTATTGATCTTACTGTGATTACGGCTGTATAAAAAATAAATTGCTACACCAATAACCATCCACACGATCAAACGAACCCATGTATCGCCGGGAAGCGTCGCCATTACACCGAGTGAAGTAAGCACACCAAGAATAGGAACCAACGGAAAGAATGGTGTTTTAAACGGACGCACTAATTCAGGTCGTTTATAACGCAACATTAATATTCCGCCGCTTACTAAAACAAAGGCTAATAAAGTCCCTATGGAAACCAATTCCCCTAACAATCCGATGGGAAACAATCCCCCGACAATCATTGCAACAGCACCGGTCATGATGGTGGTAATATAGGGTGTTTTAAATTTTGGATGTACTTTGCTGAAGACAGGTGGCAGTAAACCATCGCGCGACATGGCAAAAAATATTCTTGGCTGCCCCATTAACATCACCAATATAACAGAACTTAATCCTGCAATGGCACCTAACTTAATGGGTGTACGTAGCCAATCCAATCCGCTGCCTGCTGCATCAACCGCCACAGCAATTGGAGCTGAAACATTCAACAGATCGTATTTAACCATGCCTGTCATTACCATTCCGACTAATATATATATGATTGTACAAATAACCAAAGACCCGAGTATTCCCCAAGGCATGTCTTTCTGTGGATTTTTGGCTTCTTGCGCCGCCGTTGATACAGCATCAAATCCAATATATGCAAAGAAAATAACTCCGGCAGCCCTGAAAATACCGCTCCAGCCGAACTGACCAAACCCTCCTTTGTTTTCAGGTATATATGGGTGATAATTATCTGTTATAATATAGCTTGCTCCGAAAATGATGAACAATAAAATTACTGCAACTTTAATGATAACAATAACATTATTGAAATTTGCTGACTCACGGATACCAACTACAAGTAACGTTGTCATTATTCCAATGATAAACATTGCCGGTAAATTCAGTATGGCGCCTGTTCGCGTAATATCATGGGTAACATGATCGTATGCGAAGGGTGCATTGCAAAGTGTATCTACAATATAAATACCATGATCTTTCAGAAAGCTCACTACATATCCTGACCAGCCAACAGAAACCGTAGCTGCTCCAAATAAATATTCGAGTATCAAATCCCAGCCAATGATCCAGGCAATGAATTCACCAAGTGTTGCGTACGCATAGGTGTATGCACTTCCTGCTATTGGTATCATGGAAGCAAATTCAGCATAACACAAGCCGGCAAAAGCACAGGCCAACCCTGCCACAACAAATGAAATGGTAACGGCCGGGCCGGCATAGTTTGCAGCTGCCTGGCCAGATAATACAAATATTCCTGCGCCAATGATGGCACCAATTCCAAGCGTAACAAGGTTTAGGCGGGTAAGTGTGCGTTTTAATGTATGGCCGCCTTCACTGTTAGCCTCTTTCATTAAATCAGTAATAGACTTTAATGCCCAGATTTTATTTGCCATATTGCGAATTAGTTTAAAACAAACCTACATTAAAAAAATGAGAATTAAGAATTGAGTGTAAAAAATATTAAAACCAACAGTTTTTATAAAAAAACAGATTCTTAGTCATTATAGAGACTTGACTTTTCATACTCTGGTTTGCTACTTACGGTTGACAAGCATTTCCTTTTGGACAATTTGAATATGCAAAACATATAGCGCCTTTAGACAACAATGCCAATGATGGCAACAGGAGTGCTACTCACTAAGTTGCTTTTGAATGTAAGAAGGGGTTTTATATATATAAAAAACCTTGTACCCGCTTCCTACCATATTCATTTTTAATAGCGTTTAATAGACTATGCCATCAAGTGACATCACCTGTTAAAAGAAAAATATACTTTAGACCTACTGTTGTTATTGTTATTTTTTATATAAGTTTACATTAAATTCAAAAAACCATGACCATGTCAACCAAAGATTATTACATCACCGGCTTGATAGTTTGTTCAATTTTTTTTATTGGTACAACTATCCATTTTTATTCTACCTCTTTAGATAGCGCTTGTACAGACTGCTATCCTTCAGATGCAACCGTTTGTGAAAATGCAAACAGAATGGATACGCTATTAATGAAAAATGTCAATCCCACTGCAATAGACAGTTCTTCTGCTCAGAAAATGTTTGATTTGTACAAGCAAAATGACAGCATTAAAGAACCATGGGGGGCTTGGATTGGCAAGGAAATGATTGATCAACTTTTTACAAGGAACAACAAAAATGGACTTTCGATTATTTTGGGAAAGGATACAATAACGAATGAAACTTGTTTTATTATAACAGCTGACAGTACTGAATTAAGAACAAATGTTTCTATTGATGAAAAAAATAAATTTCTAAGGCTGAATGCCATGTGCCCAACTTATTGCGATGGATTAGACCCTAATAAACATACCACTAGATAATTAAAAAAAACCACATAACCATGAATAAACTTATCCAAGGAGTTGCTATTGGTATCTTCATTTCAATTGTTGGCTCCTATACCGGTGTCATTAAAAATTCTTTTTCTGCAACATCAACAGAAAATACGCATCTGCAAAAGAATTTAATAATGGAGGCCTGATTATTAATTGGATTACTGTCATTTGGTATTGAAAGCCGACCAAATGGAAGTGGAAATGTGATACCCACAGAACCATTAACTGATTTGGAAGCATGCACACGTGTGGGAACTTATGAAAGAGCTGCGGGCGGAAAGTATGGTCTCTTTTTAACAAAATCAATAATTGAAGAAATGTTTGCAGGTAACAACAACAATGGTTTATGGATTTTTCTCGGAAAACACACTGATCAAAGCGGATCTACAGAAACCGACTTCATTGTTAAATCTGCGACCGAGGATTATACTACTGAACCAATAGAAGGAACGGCATACCGACTTATAGATGCCATTTGCCCATCATACTGTGATGGAATGGATCTTTCGAAATGCAAATAGACTTAAAATTTAAATCAGGACCAACCAGGTGAATTGGTAATGTATCCCTTCTGCTGTAATATAATAATCAGAATGACCATTAACACCAATCCAATTCCGAAGATGATCATGAGTTTTTTATAAAAAGTAGCTGATTCTTGCAACTTGTGGAAACGGTAAATATTGAAAACTGTTTTCTCAGCTCTTACGAACGCGCCTTCGCCTTTAACAATATAATCAAAGGCACCATGCTTGATTGAATTGACAGCAACTTCTATTTTATCCTGGCCACTGATCATTACAACATCTGTTGCAGGATAATTTTCTTTTATTTCTTGCAGCACTTCAATGCCATTCATTGCATCTTTCACTTCACTATTAAGATTATAATCAAGGAAGACAATGGTAGGCATCCGAATCTTTGCCGCAGCCAGACACTCTTCACCGGTACCAAAAGCATGAATTTCAAAATTGGACATTTGCGATAAATGTTCACGCAGCATTTCGCGCTGCATCGGCTCATCATCTACAATTAATATTATTGGTTTAAAATCACTCATAGTCAGTATTTTTTATTCAGGATATTGATTTAAGCTCAATTTCCAATTCTGAATTTATTATTTCATATTGTTTTCTAAATTGTTCGATCATGGTTGGAATACGTTCTACCTCCATTTGATCACCGGAATATCGTTCAATCAGTTTGAGTAATTCTTCACTCTGTTTAGCACCGAAATACCCCAATTGTGGTTTCAGCGAATGTGCTGATTGATACACACCACTCCAATCTTTGCTAAGTGCATGCAATTCCATTTGTGAAATATTCTGTGGAGCACCGGTAAGGAACATGCGGATATATTTTGTCATTTTATCCGCTTGTCCACCTGTAAAATTCCTTAAAAAGGTTAGATCGGTTAATTTCTGCCCTTCACTCATAGTTATATTTTTTAAAAAAATTAGTTTCCAAAAATAGTTTATTTATGACTTCATCAATTGAATAATTTTATGCTTCAACTCCGAAGGATCAAATGGTTTCGGTATAAAGTCATTCATTCCAGCATCATAGCACCGGTTAACATCCTCTTTGATAACGCTTGCAGTCATTGCCAGAATAGGTACCTCCCCTCGTTTTCCGGGAATACTTCTGATGGCCCTTGTTGCTTCATAACCATCCATCTCAGGCATATGAATATCCATCAATACCACATCAAAATCATTGGTTTTTGCAAGCTCATGCGCTTCTTTCCCATTATTCGCAATTTGAACTTTAGCATCCTTAAACAATATTGCCAGTGTATCAACAGCTACCATTTGATTGAAAGGCTGATCTTCGGCCAACAAAATATTTACAGTGGTTTGAATATCTGAATCATCATGCATTGGGATTACTGAATCAGATAAAACGTTACTTCCTGTTGACACTTCGTAAGGCATCAAAACCGTAAAGGTAGATCCTTTACCCTGCACACTTTCAACTAGTATGGAACCCTCATGTAATTCAACCAACTGCTTGGTAATTGTTAGTCCAAGCCCCGTTCCGCCAAACTTACGAGTGGTGTCCTCTTTTTCCTGGGAGAAACTTTCGAATATTTTATCAATATTTTCAGGAGCAATACCAATACCCTGATCAATGATCTTAAAAGCCAGCCATTTTTTATTTTCAATACTCTTCTCAACCACTACTTTCAATTCCACTTTTCCTTTGGCTGTAAACTTTATTGCATTGGAAAGGAGATTGATCAATATCTGGCTCAGGCGAACCTGATCACCAACAACAAATTCCGGGACGTCATCATCAATATTTAATACCAATTCAAGATCCTTATCTTCGGCTTTGAACATTAATGTATGTACAGCACTATTCAACTGTTCATACATATTGAATGGCACCATCTCCAAAGTAATTTTACCGGCTTCAATTTTTGCAAGGTCAAGTATATCATTAATGATCGCCAACAAATTTCCGGAAGCTTGCCGCATTGTTTGCAGATAGAACAATTGCTCAGGCTTTGGCGCCTTATGCAACAATAAATTGATAATACCACAAACAGCATTTAAAGGAGTGCGGATTTCATGGCTCATATTAGCAAGGAACTGTTGCTTAAACTGTTCGCTGCGTATGGCTTGCTCTTTCAATAAAATGGCATTACCTAATTCTGATTGTGCCCTCAATCCACGTTTGATGACCCCGGTTTCAGATACTGTTTTAATTAAGGTAGCCTCCAGGTCTGCAAAATCAATCGGCTTAGTAATAAAATCGAATGCGCCGCGATTCATCGCTGTGCGAATGTTCACCAAATCGCTGTATGCTGTTACTACAATCGCTTTATAATGATGTTCGTTTTCGCTCTCCTTTAGTCGGGCAAGTAAAGTGAGTCCATCCATCTCAGGCATATTAATATCTGTCATCACTGCATCGAAATCTCCATTCTCTTTCAGCTTCTGTAATGCCTCTTTACCATTCAAAGCAAATTCGAAAACAAATTGACCAGTTTTAATATGCTGACGAAACCGTTGACGCATTAAAAGTTCAAGATCTGGTTCATCATCAACTACAAGTATCCTTGCCGGTTCACTATTCATAAGTTTATGTTTACTAATTTTTCTTTTAACATTAAAAAATCAATTGGTTTTGTAATAAATTCTTCGGCACCAAATTCCTTGGCAGAAGTATGATAGGCGGCAGTGTCATAAGCAGAAACAACATAAACCATGGCTTTGGGGCACTTCTCCTTTACTTTCTGGAGTAGTTCAAGTCCTGTCATACCGGGCATGTTGATATCCGTTAACATAATAAGTTCCGGATCACATTGATTGCCGATCATTTCAAGTGCTTCTGAACCAGAAAAGGCAAACTGTAAGCTCAGCTTCTGCTCATTGATAGCTTTGCGAAAATATTGTCGATATAACGACTCTATATCTCTTTCATCATCAACAATTAATATTTTTTTCATAAAGCCTCCTGCTGAATCATTGTTGGAATTTCAATTGTAAATTTTGTAAATTGATTTATCTCACTTGTCACATTAATCATTCCATGATGCCGCTTAGTTATAATGTCGTAACATATTGAAAGGCCCAGTCCGGTTCCTTCACCGGTTGGCTTGGTAGTATAAAAAGGATTAAAAATATCATTGATGATTTCATTTGGAATGCCTTTACCATTATCTTCAATCATTACCTGAATAAAACCATCGTGTTTAGTTGTTTTGATGATTATTCGAGGCTTAAACTCCTTATCTGCATCCGCTCTCTTTTTCATGGCATACAATGCATTTTCAAATAAATTCAGGAACACCCTTCCCAGCTGTCGTGCCTCTGCTAATATTTGGGGCAGTGATTGTATATATAATTTAGTGTCGCAGTGAAATCCCTGATGCTTCGCACGGAATGCCTGATATGCAAAGTCAAAGTTCTCACGTATCAATTTATTAATGTCAGTTAGCTCCCGCGCCGTTGCATCTGCGCGCGACTCCATTAACATGTCTTTCACAATTACATTGGCACGTAAACCATGTTGGCGTATTTTCTCATTGTTTTGTTTAAGTAAAACCATAGCCTCTTTCCTGTCGGCCTCAGTAATATTATCCTGCAATTCAGCAAGCAGGTCATTGTTAATAGTTGCAAAATTAGTAACAAAATTCAAAGGGTTTTGAATTTCATGTGCTATACCGGCTGTAACTTTTCCAAGGGAAGCAATTTTTTCCTGTTGAATCAGTTTTTCCTGCGTTTCTTTTAACACACCAAGGGTGTGATTTAATTCGAGGTTGATGCTCGCCAGTTTAACATTATTTTCTTCCAGTTTACGATTGTTAACTCCAAGCTTTTTACTAACCCTCCGGTTTAATATATAACGATATACCAAAGAAGCAATAATAAGAATCAATAATCCAATAACGGAAAAAGTAATAATCTTTTGTTTTTGCTTTTGTTGTTCAACGATTTCTAACTCATGCTTATGCTGATCTTCGGCGTACTTTTTTGCCAGCACATTGTATTGCTTCAACGACTTTTCATTGAACAATTTATTCCTCAACTCAAAATACTTCTGCTGGTAAAAAAAAGCATTCTTAAAATCTTCCATCCTGTGGTATGCTTCCGACAACGCATTAAAAAGCTCCAATTGCACATCACGGCTGTTGATCAGTTGTGCAATTTCAAGATTTACCAGTCCACTGTCAATGGCTTTTTGAGGCTGATCCTGCATCAGATAAAGCTGTGATAATCGAGCACCAGAAAAACTTTTAGCCTCTTTGTTGCCGGTTGAATCAAAGTAATGATATGCTGAATATAAATATTTCTCTGCACTATCCTGCATCTGCATTTTCAGGTAAACAGTTCCAATTCCCAACAAACATTCATTCTTTCTTTGATCTGCAATATTCTTTCCTGATTCAATTATTTCACGAAACATTTTCATTGAGGCATTCAACCATCCCTTCTGCAACAGAACATTCGCATTTAAATATTTGACAATGTCAGCCTTTTCAAAATCATTGTTTTTTAAATAAAGTTCTTCTGCCTGATGATAATAATTCAATGCTTCACTATACTCCTTAATAGTATAATAGGTAATCCCAATATTCATCAAAGAAGCGGCTTCTCCTCTTGGAAATTTTATTTCCCTGAAAAGGCGTAATGCTTCCATTAAGTTGGCAAGGGCCACTATATAATTATCAATTGTATTATTATAACTCCCCAGGTTCAGATAAACCTGAGCAAGCCTGCTCTTATCGCCTGTTTTAGTAGCAAGTTCAAATGCCTTGTTAAGTTGCTTGGATGCATCATCTCGCATATCGGCATCCATGTATGATTTATAAAGCAGAATATGGGTTTCAATCCGCTGGCTGTCGGGCAGATTATTTGACAATGTTTGCTGCAGACTGTCAATAACCGAACTAGCGTGAACCTGCGAAAAACAAGTCATGAGTATTAACAAAAACAACTTTTTAAACCTGCCTAAATGTTTTTTCATCTCTTTTACTATTCTTTCACGCTATTTCTAAGTAGCCATTGAAAAATAAAATAATGCTGTTTCCATTTTAATGAATAACACCTTTATCATTCCGGTTTGTCCATTATAATTTCGATCACGCTATCCTTCATACACACTTTAATATAATTACATTACTGTTAAAACACAAGTTAGAGTGCTATCCCTTTATTGAGCCTGATTAAATTAAATTGATAATTAATAAGATAGCGTATTGACCAGAAAATTGACAAGTAAAACTATTATTAAAAATTGAAAGATAATAGCTTTTGATGAAAGTCAATCTTTTCAATAATGAAAAAATTTTGTACCCGAAAAAATTTGAAAATAACGAAAGTGAATTGCAAAAAGCTCAGCTGCTTCCCCAGCTATTAAAAAGCCTTTGTTTTACGTTGTTTCGTCTGTTCAAAAACCTGTCGCCGATTGCGGCTTTGCTCATTAGCACGCTTTTTTTGCAGGTTGCTTATATCAGGGAAACAAAAATCAAGATCAGGAACATACTCCTCCAATGAAAAACCGCTTTTTTCTGATAGTTTCTCAATTTGGGTAAACCCCGCGTCAATTTTTTTCAGTTCGTTTTTCTGCGTTTTAGTTAACGGCATGATCTTTTTATTTCCTGCTAAGTTACATCCAGCGGATTCATAATTAATTAATCGTCAGCGGAGTTATTAACATTAGCCGGTGCAATTTGACTTTGATCTGTTCGTTTATTGTTTAACTATATGAAAATAATAGTTGACAGGCGTAAAAATATGTGTACCTTGCGACCTAGTTTAAGCAGTCATAGAGACAGGCCCGATAGACATATAACCCATTAATAATTAATTAATTATGAGACAATTAAAGATTACCAAATCCATTACCAACCGTGAAAGTGCCTCTTTTGAAAAGTATTTACAGGAGATTGGAAAAGAGGAGTTGATAACAGCCCAGGAAGAAGTTGAGTTGGCAAGAAGGATCAGACAAGGTGATCAAAAAGCGTTGGAAAAGTTAGTAAGGGCCAATCTTCGTTTCGTTGTTTCCGTAGCAAAGCAGTACCAGACGCAGGGTTTAAGCCTTCCCGATTTAATTAATGAAGGAAATCTTGGTCTTATAAAAGCGGCCAAAAAATTTGATGAGACCCGCGGATTTAAGTTTATTTCTTATGCCGTATGGTGGATTCGCCAAAGTATAATGCAGGCTTTAGCTGAACAAGCCCGTATTGTTCGCTTACCTTTAAATCAGTTAGGTGCAGCCAATAAGGTTAAGAAGGCTTTTTCAGAGCTGGAGCAGAAATTTGAGCGCGAACCAAGTGCTGAAGAATTGAGCCAATTGCTTGATCTTCCGATGGATAAAATAGCAAACACCATGAAAATGCCAGGCAAGCACGTTTCTATGGATGCGCCTCTTGTTCAGGGAGAAGACAGTACTTTATTAGACGTTATTGAGAACTCCGATTCACCGGGAGCTGATAGCGTGTTAATGAATGAGTCATTACAGAAAGAAATCAACCGTTCATTGGCAACCCTTTCAGAAAGGGAGCAGGATGTGATAAAGATGTTTTATGGCATTGGTATTCAGCACGGACTTTCATTGGAAGAAATTGGTGAGAAATTTGACCTTACCAGTGAGCGCGTACGTCAGATCAAAGAAAAAGCAATCAAGACCTTGCGTCAGAATTCAAGAAATAAATTATTGAAAGCTTATTTGGGGTAACCCTAATTTGTGATCATAAATAAAAGCCTCCGGAAATAATTTCCGGAGGCTTTTTCTTTCATTAGCGCAGGAATTAATTCCCTCGCTAATGAAAGTTTATCGATAATTAGAATTTGAATTAATTCTCGGGCTAATCAAATTATTTAGTACCCACATTACTAATTTTTCCTTCATCCAAATATTTTTCCAATTCACGTAATGCATCTGCTGCAATCCATTTCGACGCTTTATCTTCTTTAAGCTTGATTTCATTAGCAAGCTTAATCGCTTTTTTACAAAGTCTGTCATTTCGTTTTCCGATTTGTCGTAATGACCAGTTAACAGCCTTCCTCACAAAATTGCGTTCATCATTGCTGAATTTATATATATAAGGGAAGAACTGTTCAAATTTAGCATCTTTCTCTTTCTTATCGTGAACCGCTAAAGTTGCCATCAAGGAAAAGCCTGCTCTTCGCACATATTCCTCTTTTCGTTCACACCACTCCATTGCTTTTGAATAAGCAAAAGATGTTTTTCTAAATAAGGAACTGCA
Organism: Bacteroidota bacterium; assembly: GCA_031418215.1. Lineage (GTDB taxonomy): Bacteria > Bacteroidota > Bacteroidia > AKYH767-A > OLB10 > JANOXC01. The sequence continues at coordinate 7,210 of JANOXC010000085.1, read as the reverse complement.
ACATCCGTCAACAATATCCCAGGAATTGAAATCCTTCACCCATTGTTCCATCAGTTTTTCAGTTACTTCCTTTGGATCGGCAATCATTGTTGCAATATGCCTTGCCTCATGAATATTTGTTTTCCAAAGAGCCATTGCCAATTTATGATTTTTCCCAATTTTTTTTGCCAGTGCTCTAATTTGCGGGACAGACAACCCAAAAGCTGTTTCGACATTGATCCCATATCGTTCTTTGCCTTTGATGTTTTCCCTATTCTCTAGTTTGCGTATTGCAGCCAATACATCTTCCACTGTTTGCATTTTATGTTATATCAATTGTTAATATTCGAAAGCCGTCTATCGGATATAATGCAAATCTGCATAAATCGAATTAATCAGCAAGAATAAACACCTTTTTTATTCCATGTAACTCACTACTTTTGGACAATAATAAAACAAGATGATAGAAATTAAAGTTCCCAGCCCGGGGGAATCGATCACTGAAGTTCAGATTGCCCGTTGGATAAAAAAGGATGGTGATTATGTCGAAAAAGATGAGGAGATCGCTGAGATTGATTCAGATAAGGCAACGCTTACCATAGTTGCAGAAGCTGATGGCATCTTAAAAACTTTGGTTAAAGAAGGTGAAACAATTACTGTCGGATCCGTTGTTTGCAGCATTGATGAAACAGCAAAAAAACCAGCATCATCAAGTGCAGTTGCTGCAAATAAAACTGCTGAAGTAAAATCAAATGGTGTGAAAGCTGTAGAAAATAGTCCTGAATATGCAAAAGGAGTTCCATCAATTGCCGCCAAAAAAATGATGGAGGAAAATGCTGTTGGTGCACAACAAGTTGCTGCATCGGGAAAGGGCGGGCGAATTACAAAAGGAGATGTGTTGGAAGCAATCAGTAAGCCGGCCTTCGCTGCAAGACCAAAACCCGGGTCACGTAATGAGCGTCGCGAAAAAATGACGATGCTGCGTAAGAAAATTGCACAAAGACTGGTGGCAGTGAAGAATGAAACAGCCATGCTCACTACATTCAATGAAATTGACATGAGTGTTGTAATGAACATCAGAAAGCAATACAAAGATATTTTCAAGGAGAAGCATGGTGTTGGATTAGGCTTTATGTCATTTTTTACCAAAGCTGTTTGCGAAGCTTTGCAAACTTTTCCTGCCGTGAATGCAAGAATTGAAGCTGATGAAATTGTTTATCATGATTATTGCGATGTTGGTATTGCTGTTAGTGCGCCCAAAGGACTGATGGTTCCGGTGATGCGTAATGCCGAATCATTGTCGCTTGCTGAAATAGAATCAGAAATTGCAACTTTAGCCGGGAAGGCGCGCGATGGAAAAATAAGCATTGAAGAAATGACAGGTGGAACATTTACCATTACCAATGGTGGTGTGTTCGGAAGTATGATGTCAACACCAATTATCAATCCTCCGCAAAGCGCCATTCTTGGCATGCATAACATCGTAGAAAGACCGGTAGCTATTGGCGGACAAGTAATCATTCGTCCAATGATGTATGTGGCACTTTCATACGATCACCGAATAATAGACGGGCGCGAGTCTGTCGGCTTTTTAGTGAAAGTGAAACAGATGATTGAAGATCCGGTAAAAATGCTGCATGGCGGTAATGATCCTATGAAAGTATTGCTCGGTGTTTAATAACTCGTCCAACTTTATCACTTCAAAACCGGTCAGTAAAATCTCTTATCAAAAGAAATACCTCTTTGAATTTGGTAAGCGGCAAAGTTTCTGGCTTGTCATAAATATCATGATAAGCCTGAATGCCTCCTAATGTATAAAAGAAAAATGCCGGAACACCTTTTTCTGAAAAATAATAATGATCGCTATTTTTTGCCTTACCTCTTTCGCCAATTGTAGCTAGATAATGATGCTCTTCGTTGATTTTTTTTAGCAAATCAAATTCATTTTTATGTTCAGTAGCATTCACAACCATCATTCCTTCATCACCTGTACCTAGCAGATCAAGGTTGATTAGGAATTTTATTTTCTTTAAATCCATTAAAGGATGTTCTGTAAAATACTTTGATCCAACCAGCCCTGCTTCTTCACCTGCAAAAGCAATAAACAACAAACTATATTTAGGTTTACTTGCTTCCATTGAATAATGTTTTGCCAGATTGAGCAGCATGGCTGTTCCACTTGCATTGTCATTGGCTCCGGGGAAATAGGTTTTACGACCCATACGACCCAAATGGTCATAGTGCGCACTAAAAACAATAAATGAATCGGGATAGACTTGACCCTTAATCATTGCAACAATATTTTGTGCCGTGTGTTTTTCAATAAAAACAGCTTTGTAATTAAATCTGATCAGATGTGCCGTTGGTGGCAATTTGTTTTTAAGCATCGCAATTACAGGAATTGCAAAATGATATTGCGCAACACTCCAGGTAAGTTTTTTTTCTTCAAGCAATATAACAGCCCCTGTCTGTTTTTTCGCAAGTTGCGCAATAGCTGCCTCCTTCTGCGCATTGAAATCTTTCATCTCCATCACTAAACAGGTGTTGCCATGAGCTGCGAGATTCCCGATCAGTGAAAGGGAATCGACATGGGTGATTTGGTAAGTTTTTCTTGCTGCTGATGAGGGAGGGTAAACTATATAATCTGCACCGGGAATTAATTTTCTCCCTTCAACCTTCACATTCATCTTACCGGGAAAAGTGTTGACAGGGAATTGGAATGGTTGTGAAAATTGATCTTCAACAGGCGCAAGCCCAAACTTTTTAAATTCCGAAGCAATATAAGCTGCTGCTTTTTCATCGCCACTTTTTACATACCCCCTTCCATGAAATGAAGGTGAACAAAGTGTAGTAATTACTTTTCTTGCATAAATACTATCCTGGGAAAAACAAATATTGGCTAAACAAAAAAAAAGGATAACCGTTATGAAAAATTGTTTCATTTATTAACTATTAAACCTGCGTTTAATTAGTTCACTCAGATCTCTAAATGCCTTGCTCTCAATGTTCCACTTCATTGGTACCGCAAGCTCCTCATGCAAATGTTTATGCGCTGCATCATAAGTTAAAAAACTATTAAGTTGGTCAATACTTTTACTGTAAAGTTGTTGATTTCCTTCAAAAAGTTCCTTTACAAAAACAAATCGTTCATTGATGCCAATTGATTTCTTTAGGTCGGTCAAGGATTTACTTTGTAAATGGGTGGCGACACTCCGTTCTGCTTTCCCTTCTGAAATTTTATCATGCAATGTTGCTTTTCCTGTAAAAGACGCTGCAACCGTGGATACCTCATCAAACAATTCTGCAGTAGGGCGCAATTTTAATTTCACAGTACCATCTTGTTCAATATTCATATGCGTACCTGATTTAATAAGTTCAGATTCTACTGAAGAATGACTTTCCATAAAAATTTCAGCTCGCTTATCTTCCATTGGGGCAGTCATTTCCGCTACCATCTTCTCTTCTGCCAATGTTGCTTCATTACTAAATGATAATTCATGTATCATATCATCATTGTCTTCCTCTAAAATAAGAGCAGCGGTCATGCTTGCTTTTTCTAATGATGACTCATTTATCTTTTCAGGTTTGATTATCTCGATTGGCTGCTCTTGAAATTCAGTCAACTTCCGCAGTTCATTTATCTTTTCATATAATTCACCGGTGTTCTTCATCATCAGATCAAGTTCAATTATTTGAATATTGTCAATGCGATGCAACATAAATTGTCGTTGGTCTGTTATTTTCTGCAACAAATGCTCTATTTCCTGTAAAATGGCCGCTCTCTTCATGATTCGTTTTTAATAAAACTATTAGATGTTATTTTTATTGTCATACAAAAATCCATTAATCTAACTTACAAAAATCAGGTTCTAAAATTAAAATTCAACAATCTCCGGTGAATTGGATTATTCTAATAAGTCTGCCTTTTGGTAAATTTACGAATTGTCAGCGAATTGTCATAAGCCCATAGAATATGAGATTGGTCATGAATTTCCCTTTCACTCTTAAAGCAACGAATCTACTTTTGCATCGGTGAAAAAAATTGCACTTTCCATACTGATTTTCCTGTCCGGTTCATTATTGTACTTTACAAAGGCGCAAGACATTCATTTCGTGGATTTAAATAAGCAACCAATCGATGGTTTAATAGTTTCAATTATAGATATTACCTCCGGGAAAGGCGATGTCCTGATTACAGATCGTCAGGGGAAAATTTCATTGAAGGGTGCTAAAACGCCCTTTATTCTGCAGACTTATCACTTTGCCTTTACGGAATTTCGCGACACCTTAAAATCCTATGAAAACCGCACCATCACCCTGCAGCCCAATAATGTAGACCTCGATGAAGTGTCCATTACCGGCAATTATGGTATGACTGATCATTCACTTTTTGACACGGAAGTAATTACCCGCGAAAAAATCGAAACACAGGCTGCCAATAACGTTCAGGATTTATTTACCCATCAGCTAAACACAAGGGTTGGCTACAATGCTGCAACAGGAAGCAACATGACCATGCAGGGTATCAATGGAGAAAATATTAAAGTTTTAGTGGACGGGGTACCAGTAATCGGACGTATCAATGGGAACATTAATCTTTCTCAACTTAATGTGAACAATGTTTCGCGTGTTGAGATTATTAAAGGGCCTGCTTCTGTTTTGTATGGCACCAATGCATTGGGTGGCGTTATCAATATAATTACAGATGCCGGAGGCAACCAACCTTTCAAAGCAGGAATCAACTCGTATTACGAGAGTAATGGCCAGTATAATGTTGATCTATTTACCAATTTTCATTTTAAGAAAACCAATTTGTCTTTATCAGGCGGGCGGAATTTCTTTGAGGGCTGGAGCGAAACCGATTCATCAAGGGCAAATGAGTGGAATCCTAAACAGCAATATTTTGGAAATATCCGCATTTCGCAGCAGCTTAAAAAAACACAAATCACTTTTCAGTCCAGCTATTTTGATGAAAAAGTTACAGCCAAGTCCGGTATAATTCGCGGCTGGCCCTATGAAGCTTATGCATTTGATGAGTATTACAAGACCTTACGATTTAATAATAATTTGCAGGTCAATCATATCATTGATGAAACACACAGCCTGCAGATGACAGGTGCCTACTCACACTATCGATACATCCGTAATACCTACATTAAAAACCTCGTCGACCTTTCACAGTCGTTATCAGGAAATGCGCTGCAACAGGACACAAATGCGTATGGTGCAGGACTATTACGAATGGTTTATACCAAAGACGATAATGCAGTTAAAATAAATTACCAGGCAGGTATTGACTTTAACTTAGAATACACAACAGGCCGAAGAATAAAAGACGAAAAACAACAAGTTGGCGATTATGCTGCTTTTGCGAGTATCCAATACAAGCCTGTTGAATCGCTGGTAATTAGTCCTGCTGTTCGCATAGCTTATAATTCAACTTATCAAGCGCCGGTAATTCCATCGTTAAACCTGATGTATTTACTTAACCTGAAAACTACTTTCCGTGCTTCTTACAGTCGCGGATTTCGTTCCCCTTCATTAAAGGAACAGTACCTGGATTTTCAAGACGCCAATCACAAGGTGTTTGGCAACTCCTCACTTATGGCGGAAAATTCGCATCATCTATTGGCTTCAGCTGATTGGAATAGATCTTTAGGCACTTTCAATATTAAATTGTCACCATCTATATTTTATAACCATATATATAATAAAATTATATTGGTAACAATGAGTGACTATTACACTTATGAGAATCTAAATAAATACATAACCCAAGGGGGACAATTTGTAGCAGGTCTGGAGAAAGGAAATCTTAAGTTAAGTGCCGGAATTGCTTATACCGGAATTTATAATCAATTTGAAAACTCGAATGTAAGTACGGCATTCACTTACAGCACTGAAATGAATAGTTCAACTGAATATCGTTTCGCTAAAACAAAGACAAGCCTTGCTCTTTATTGGAAGTACAATGGTCATCTTCCGATCTATATGCTGGACGAAAACAATAATGTACAATTATTCAGTGGCGAAAGTTACAGCATGCTTGATTTTAGCATTGTACAGCCTCTTTTCAACAATAAAATAACAGTAGGAGCAGGATTAAAGAATATATTGGATGTTACCTCCATTAATAATTATCAGGCAGGTGGCGCACACCAATCAACTTCCGATGTAGCGCTGGTTGGCATGGGTCGCAGTGTTTTCCTTCGTTTACAATTTCAACTAAGCAAATGAAGGTGAAAAGATATATATATTTTGTGGCTATAGCATTGCTGGCATCCTGTGAAAAGGAAGATACTGCATTGGTACTTCCTCCTCCCGGTAATTTAACAAGAGTAATAGCCAATATTCAACCGGATTACAGCAAGCAGGTCTATGTTAGTCTGAGTAAGAACACACAGGTTACCCGTAACCTGAAAGATTGGGATCTGGCATTTGAAAGTGGCGCGAATGGTTTTCATATATACGTGAATGGCGGGAAGTATATGTTTGTTTGCCATACAGGAGCTGCTGATTTTACTAATGTTGATACAGTAGGTAAATCCTGGAATGTTGATAACGATCATTTAGATGATGACAGTACTGCAGTTGGAATATGGTTATCAAACAATCAATCAAATGGAGAAGTAATGGTGATCGATCGTGGAAGAATTTTTTATACAGGCATAAATGCTTCACAACGATATAAAAAATTAAGACTTGACGAAGTAACGGCAACAGAATACCATTTCTCTTATTGTGATCTCAACAACAGCACCCCGGTTTCATTTACAATTGCGAAAGACAATAATTATTCCCTGATGTATTTTAGCTTTGATAATGGCGGGAAATTAGTTGCCATTGCACCACCCAAAAACGACTGGGACCTTGTTTTTACACACTATACACACACCTACTATAATGAACCAATTGGCTCCCCTTACCGGTATTACCTTGTTAGCGGTGGTCTGTCCAATAAGTGGAATGGCGTAACCGGCATGCGGCTCATTAAAGATTCAACAGGTTATATTGAATACGATGCCATCAATGGAATACAGGCATCTTCCTATTCATTATCCTCTTCGGCTGACTTTATCGGGTTCGATTGGAAGGTTGTGGATGCCACATTTAACTATTCCATTGTCCCCAACCGCTATTATGTTTTGAGAGACCAAGATGGATTCTATTTCAAGATCCGCTTCCTGGATTTCTATAATCAGCAAGGTCAGAGCGGCTCCATTACTTTTGA
>JANOXC010000084.1:0-13249 GCA_031418215.1 Bacteroidota bacterium | reverse complement strand
TCCGCCACACATATCACCATATAAAGTACCATAACCAACAGCCAGTTCACTTTTGTTGGAAGTGTTGAGCAATATATATTTAAACTTATTGCTCAATGCCATTAATAGTGTTCCGCGAATACGTGCCTGGAGATTTTCTTCCGTTACATCGAAAGGTAAGTCTTTGAAATCATTTTCCAATGCTGAGGCATAAGCATCGTACATTGATTTAATTGGAATAGTTTCATAAGACACGCCTAGTTTTTTTGCAAGTTGCACAGAGTCGTTAACAGAATGATCGCTTGAAAATTGTGATGGCATTAATACGGCATGCACATTTTCTTTTCCTAAAGCGTGTGCAGCTAATACGGTAACAATTGCAGAGTCGATCCCACCTGACAATCCCAATACTGCTTTTTTAAAACCCATCTTTGAAAAATAATCACTGATGCCCATCAGTAAAGCATTATATATACGTCCTGTTTTTAACGTCGGCAATTCAGGTGTTTGAGATTTTACTGCCGTTAATTTACCGGAGTCGAATTCACAGACAATAAAATCTTCTTTGAAATAATTGCCTTCACAAATAAGTTTCCCTTTATTATCATATACCAGTGAACCTCCATCAAATAACAAATCAGTTTGAGCACCAATGTGGTTTATATACAAAAGAGGAGCCTTATACTGCAACACATTTTTCTCCAGAATTTTTTTTCTCTCTTCAGCATGCGAATAATTGAATGGCGAAGCAGCAATGTTAATCATGAGCTCTGGTTTTTCCTTCACCAGTTCATCCATCGGCCAGTTGGTATATAATGGATCTGCATCCATATTCCATAGGTCTTCACAAACTGTTAATGCTACTTTGCAATCATTTATTTCAATGCAACCAAAAGATTTATTCGATTCAAACCAGCGGTATTCATCAAATACATCATAAGTGGGCAGTAACGATTTAGAAACAACGGACTTTACTTTGCCATCATTTAAAATATAAGCAGCGTTAAAAAGATTCTTCCCGTTGATGTCAGGGTTAATAGCTGGCGCACCCACGATAGCAGTAATATCGTTGCATTCTAACGCAATTTTTTCAATTGATTTTAAGCAATGGTTAACAAAATGCTTATAGTCGAGAAAGTCGAGGGGCGGATATCCACAAACGGCCAATTCGGCAAAGACAATGAGATTACATCCTTCTTTTTTTGCACGATGGATAGCTTCAATTATTTTAGTGGAATTACCCTCAAAGTTGCCAATATGGTAATTCAATTGTGCAAGCGCAATTTTCATGAGTCAAAGGTAATATATATAAAAACACGATGGCTGATTACACAAACTGTAGCTTAAAGCCGGATGCCTTAGAAAAGGACACCGACATTAAGCGCAACATAGTTGCTCATCATCTTAATGTTGACTTTATTTCCGTTACCATCAGTATAGGATGATTTATAAATATCTATAAAGCCATTGTTAAAAGAAGCTGAAACAACCAAAGCAGTGTTTCCCCCCAGTGTATATTCCAATCCAAGCGCAATTAAAAGTCCTACGTTAACCGGTACGATATCACTTTTGATATCTACATCATCCTTTGTGAATGTATTTCCCTTTGAATCACTTTTAGCGCTGATGTTAATGCCTGGTGTAAATCCAAACTGACCAAAATAGCGTATATACCCAATTTCATTGGTGCGCATTTTAATTGTAATCGGTAAATCGATGTATTTAAGTCTAATATCAGCCTTTAAGGTATCGAGAATTCTTATTTTACCGCTTCTAGCTGCAAGCTCAACTCCGGTTGCTACAGCGTAGTTATCAGCAAAATAATATTCTGCTAAAAAACCCCATGAAAAAGCTAATTTCGTGCCGTCGCTGGAAACACCTTTCGTATCGGGTTTAAGCCATTCTAATTGCGGCATAGCTTTAAGTCCGAACCGGAAATCACTCTTTTGAGCTGATGCTGAGTTGATGATTATACAAAATAAAAGAAGAAAACCTGTTATATTCAGTTTCATGAGCGATGGTAATTAATACTGCAATGTTAGCCAAAAACAGCAAACAAATCCTGGTTATATTATTTATTTTTTTAACAGTTGCTGCTTGCCGGAACGAGCATCGTAAGTATGTTGGATCAAGTGCAGAGAAACCGGATCTTAACTTTTCAAGATTTGAAAAAGATCTCTTTGCTTTTCAGCCGGCTATAAGTGAAAACAACCTGCAACAACTTCGGATGAAATATGGGTCATTCGTAGATTTATATGCGCAACAAGTGATTGGCATAAGGTCAAAACACGATTCTATCCTGGTTGTTGAACTCTCCAAATATATTAATGATCCATATATCGCTGAGGTTTATCATGCTACGCAACAGATGTATGAAAATACCACTTGGATGAAGTCTGAGCTTGAAGAAGTGTTTAGGTATTATCATTATTATTTTCCTGATAAAAACATACCCAGGGTGCTTACTTTTATCGCACCATTCAACTATAACATGCTGGCTGCTGACAGTATTTTGGCCATTGGATTGGATATGTATCTTGGCAGTGACTATAAATACTATCAATCGGCAGGAATTCCCTTATATAGAATCAAAAAATTAAGAAAGGAATATATCACTGTGGATGCTATTAGCGCTTGGTTACAAAGTGATTATGAAATTGATGTTTCACACAATGACTTGCTAAATAATATGTTGCAGGAAGGTAAAATAATTTATGCCACCTCAATGCTTTTACCAGAGTTGCCTGATACACTTCTTTTTGGGTTTAGTTCAAGTCAACTTAATTGGTGTCGTAAGAATGAGGAGAATGTATGGAAGTTTTTCATTGAACAGAAATTATTATTCAATAAGAATCCCGGCGAGTTTGTGAAATTTATTAATGATGGTGCAACAACAAATGGGTTCCCGGCAGATGCTCCTGCAAAAATCGGATGTTATATTGGCTGGCGAATTGTTTCGTCCTATATGGAAAAAAACAACTCGATAAAGCTTGAGCAACTGATGAATAACAGTGATGGGAATAAGCTATTAATGGAGTCGGGTTATAAGCCTGAGAAAGGCAGCTAAAAAAATCGATAAACAAAAAATCAAAATCAATAATTTAATTAATTTACAGATGGAAATCAAAATTAAGAAATCAGACATTAATATTTCCGTAACGCTCAATGAAGAAAAACTTCCGGTTGCCATTAGCTGGAAAGCTGATGATTCCGGTGTGGAAGGGATGCGGCAAAGTAAGGCAGTAATGCTTGCACTTTTTGATCAGAAAGATCAAACAACCATGCGCATTGATTTATGGACACAGGAAATGATGGTAGAGGAAATGCAATTGTTTTTTTATGAGACATTGGCGAGCATGGCCGATACTTACGAAAGAGCAACGAATGACAATGAACTGGCAGGCGACATGAGGAATTTTGCAAGGGATTTCGGAAAAAGGGTTAATGTTTTGAAATAGTTTAAAGTTTAGGGTTTAAAGTTTAGGGTTTGAAAATTAGAACATATTAAAATAGCTTGTTTTATCAATTCTGTATTGCCAACAACAAATTGTTTATTGACAACTGCTACTGCCACTGCTACTTTTTACACAATGCCCAACACAAGGGAAAGATCATTCTGATTTGCTTTTTAGTAATTTAGGAATATCTTTACACTGTATTATGTAAACGGCTGTCATAATAAATCGTTCAGAACAACAGCTGCAACCTTAAACCAAATTTATATGAAATTAAAAATCGCCATCAGTGCATTGCTAGTGTTTTTTGTTTTATCAACAATTAATCTGAATGCCCAAACTACTCCAAAGCCATACTCGGAAGGATCAGTATGGCAAGTATCATTTGTTAAATTGAAACCCAACATGGGGGACGAGTATTTAAAAAACCTGGCTACTACATGGCGGAAAGCGCATGAGGAGGCTTTGAAGCAAGGAATCATTATCGGTTACAAAGTATTAAGAGGAGCAGCAGCGAATCCTGATGATTGGGATATTATGTTGATGGCAAACTACAAAAACATGGGAGCAATGGATAATACGATGGATAAATGGGATGCTATTTATAAAACTGTGATTGGAACGGAAGAACAACAAAAAACATTGAATCAAAACCGTATCAGTTTACGCGATATTTACGGTTCAAAGATTACAAGAGAAATAATTTTTAATTGACCAACATTAAGCATTAAAGCCTGGTAATAAGGCAGAGATATTTGTCTGTGCTTTGTTACCAGTTTTATTTAAATGCCGCATTGCTTTTTTCATTTAAATTACTTACAGGATTTTTTGTTTCTTTTTTTGCATCAACAATTAGCGAAAGTTCCATTCTAAAATCTTTCAATGTTTTTTCTTTTACGATTTTCATTTGCGTAAAATAGTCTTCCACAGTCATTTGCTCGCAAAGTATTTGATGTAGCATTGGTGTATTTTCGAATTGTTTTATTTTAAAATTGGGTTTACCTATGTTATTATTTAACTTCTGGTTTGCTGTTTGAATTAATAGTTTAATGAGGTTTATGCAGTGGGATAGATGTTTTTTTTCGCACAACTTCTGTTCATGGGCTTTTGAGAATGTTGCGATTAGAATATGTTCAGCTTCCATTTTTGTCGGTGCAATTTGTAACGCTATACCGTAGAGCATTGGGCTGTATGTATCATAGAGTGTTTCAAATTCTTTAGTAACGGGTTGCATAGTGTCATTTGATTCTTTAGTGTAAACTTCTGCTTTGTAAGTGTGAATAAATAATCATAATTGTTAATTTTACCAGCACATTGGTTCATACTTCAATTTTTGCATCTGGCATTTCTGTAACCCGTACATCATAGGCGCCATAGTAAACAAGTGCTTTCATTGATGGAGTATTTTAGATGGCAATATGAATTTTATGCCTCTACCAAAGCATCGCGCATAGATTTAATTTTGTCGTGGTCAGCTTTAATTAGAGCGTGTTGTGCATTTAACAATGTTTGTTGTTCGGCTGTTATGTCTTCCAAATTATTTCTAAGTGCTTTGTAGTAGGTACCAACGGCCATGTCTTCACCATATTCGCAAGAGTTGAGAATTGCTTTTCGGTCCTTACCTGTGAGTGCAGCTTTTACATCCATCCATACTCGAAAGAATTTACCTGATGTCATTGTTCCTTCTTCGGGCTTGCCACCGAGTTTTGTAACTTCAGTTATTAATTCTTCTTTGCATTTTTGACTGGTTGCGGTGAACTTTGCAAATAAAGTTTTAAGATCTTGTTCTTCGGTTTCTTTAGATGCTGTTTCGTAACCTTGAATTCTATCGTTGTTGATAGTGATTAATGTGTTTAACACTTCAATTGTTTTCTCTTTTTCCATTTTGTTTATTGATTTTAATGTGCTGATTATTTGGAAGAACTATTTTTTTCAACTGCTGCCATTACCTCTTCTTTTGTTAAACCTGTTGTGTTTTTATCAGGGTCAGCTGAGTCGGCTTGCGATGAAAAAGTGAGTTTTACCATATATTCAGGATTTTTTCCACTCATTTTTTCTTTGATAATATCACCATAAGCTTGTCGTGCCTGTGCAACTGATTTTTTGTTGGTGATAACGTCATTTGCTAAGTTTAGAGCCAAGAAGTTGTTTGCTTCTTTGTCACATCGTGCGCTCATAGTGCCTTGTGTTCTGTCAAATGTTACGCTGCCGTCAAACATTCCTAACTCGTCCATTTTATCTTCCGGAACTTTATAAAGGATGGTTGTTTGCATCATGTCAGTATGCTCGATTGGGAAACTGTGTTTGGATTCCATCTTAGAAATGCAGATTTTTTTCCACACCCCTGCGTTTGTCCAAATTAATTCATCAGCAGTAACGCCATTTGGCTTACCGTATTTTTTAGTGATTTCGTCAACTGCCATTTGGCTTGCTTTGTTCCAACTTGAAACATCAGCCATTTCTTTATTTTGTTTCATGCTCTCCGTGGTTTGCATGTTATTGGGGGTGTTTGTTGCAGCTGGGTTGTTGTTTGAATTTGCAGAGTTGCAACTACTCATTGCAAATGCTGTGGCTACGATAAGAGAAAGCACTGATGGATAATTTTTCATTTTAATTTATTTTATAGTGTTTATTAATAAGTTTTCGGAGTTGTTGATTTCATATGAATCATTTTGCCATTTAGGTCCATGTACTGTCCTTCTTTCATCATCATTTTTGTACCACCCTTATTCATGTAGTTTCCGTTGCGCATTATCATTGTCCCATTTGATAAGGTGATGTCTTTTTCGATCATGGTCATTTTACCATTTTTTACCATCATCATTTTCCCGTTTTGAATCATGTAACCATCAGGATGATTTTGCATTCCATTTTGCTTCATCTTAGAATCTCTACTATCTTGTATGTTTTGATTGTTGATATTAATGTTCGGGTCTTGGTTCATTGTCCCGTTTTGGTTGTTGGGATTGCTCATGTCACGATTTTGATTATCGTTTGTGCCATCGTTATTGTTTTCATTGATTCCATCATTTATATTGTTAATGTCAGGCGGATTCATTTTGTTGTTTGTTGAATCGGTTTGTGCATAAGCACCTGTGGTAATTATGATTGCTGTAATTGTTACAAGTAATATTTTCATTTTTATTTTGTTTGAATTAATTATTAAATTTTATTTTGTTTAAAATTGCTTTGAGAATGAAACCAACCCTTCGCTGGTGAAAGGGTTACTTTAGCTTCTTAAAAGTTAGTTTTTTATTATCTTGATTTTCATTTCTGTTTTCATTCCTAATCGATAATGAAGTTGATTAAGGCTATCATGTTGATTTTTATCCAGTGTTATTTCAGTTTATTTTGTATTGAAGTATAAGCGTTCAAAGGTGTTAAGCTTATTTAGCAGAATCATTATACAAATTTTGAAATTAATTACATTATTTACTGTTCTTAAGTTGTTAGAGCTGAATGTGAGGAACTTAATTTCGAATTGATTAAACAAAACGGGATGGTTTTTTTTTCATCATCTTAAATCCAGAAATCATTTTGATGCGTATGTCTGACAAATAACCTTTAATCCTAACAGGCTTCATTTTGATAATTCTCACATTAATAACTAAATAAATCTAAATCACATGCAAACAAAATTCACAAAAAAACCGCTGGGAATCGCCTTAGCAGTAATTGCAGTAATCGCAATTGCTATCGCAGGTTCCAATTCTTTCCTTGATGCATCCAGCCACAGGGAAGCTCCACTTATCGCAAATGATCCGCTAGCAGATAACACGGATCTTTATGCATTCCGTTGTCCAGATGACCCGGAAAAGGTTGCCATTATTGCGAACTATGTTCCTGCCGAGTTGCCGCAAGGAGGACCAAATTATTATTCATTCGGAGAAGGTGTTCGTTATGAAATCCATGTAAAAAATAACATGGCCACCAATGGCGATAACATTATCTATCGCTTTGAATTTAGTCAGGTGAATCAAGACCCCTCAACATTTTTTAATATCAGACTTGGGCAACAAAATTTAAAAACTACTTATACCTGTAAAAAAAGCACGAATGGGGGTGTTTCATTTCAAACAATCGTAACCAATGGCATTGTTCCACCAAACAACATTGGACCACGATCCATCAGCAGCCCTGTTGGTTTAAATGCTTCTTCTTATGATCAATTAAGAGCTAATGCAGTTAAAACAGCAACAACAGGGGAAACAATTTTTTGCGGACCTTCCGATGATCCATTCTTTGTTGACCTTGGCGGTATTTTTGACTTAGGTCAAACGCGTGCCGGAAATGGAGCAGTGGATGCATTGGCTTGTAAAAATATTCACTCAATTTGCATAAAAACACCAATTTCTAAATTGCAAAAAAATCATAAGAATGCTTGTCAGGCAGCAAACATTCTAGACTCAGATTTTATTATTGGTGTTTATGCAACTGCAAGTCGTCAGTTGGTAACAACAAGAAGTTTAACCGGCGGCAAACCAACCAACTCGGGTGCATGGGTACAAGTTTCACGACTGGGAATGCCGCTCACCAATGAAGTTGTAATTCCAATTGGCGATAAAGATTATTGGAATTCAATTAAGCCGTATAATGAGCCATCTTCATTTGATGCGTATTTCACCAATCCTGAGTTAGCATTATATATGGATAACAGTCAGTTTGGAGCTGCAGTTCCTGCATTATCAGCTTTAAGAATACAACGTAATTCATTACAAGCATTTGATTTTGGTAATACACATAATGGACTTGCTGGTTTATTGGGAAATCCGGCAACGAATGGAACCGCTTTTGATCCTGCATTGTTTGGAAACTATCTGCTTCGTCCCGGACAGCCACGTTCTGCAGATATTCTTCCAATATTTATGACAGGCGTACCCAATCTTCGTCCTTATCAGTTGGCAACAGGAAAAGGCGGCAATCCACTTGCAGCCGGTAAACCATTTATAAATAATTTTCTTCCAACATTTGGCGACATGCTTCGCCTCAATATGGCTGTTCCTCCAACGCCGCGCAACCATCCTAAATTCAGTTCACTTGGATTGGTTTATGCGGCAGTACTTGGTTTAACAGATCCTGCATATAATACCTCTACAGCTTTGCAATTTATTCCTAACATGGATGGATTTCCAAATGGAAGACGATTGGAAGATGATGTTACACGTATTGAACTGCAAGCAGTGAGTGGTGTTGTACTTGCAGCAATAGGATTGTTTTATGATGATTATACTGCAGGTGGTCCGAATCCTGTTACAACAGGTTTAACCAATGTTTTGGGTTACACAACAGGCGCTGAAGCGAATGACGTTCCATTTAAAACGGCATTCCCTTATTTGGCACCACCGCCTAATGGATTTGATGGATGTGGTGGTGGATCAGTGGCAGCTTCCGCGAATCGTGAGTTCACCCCGACTTCGAATTTGCAAATTGCAGCCCCTGAAGTTATGATGGTTCAGAACTATCCAAATCCTGCAAAGGAAAGTACTACTTTCAAATACAGGCTTGCTGCAGATGCAAAAATATCACTACAAATTGTTGATATTAATGGCAAGGTCATCGATAGACCAATTAAGAATAGGAATCAAGAGATTGGAACATATGAGTTTAATTATGATGTAGCAAAACTTCCAAACGGAACTTATTTTGCAACCATTGATATAGGTTCTCAATCAATGCAGACGATAAAGTTTTCTGTTTTTAAATAATGCATTTTTAGCGAAAGTAAAAGGCTGCCATTCACCGGCGGCCTTTTTGCTTTTTAATGTCATCGCAATAAATCTAAGTGTTTATTAAATGCGTATGTATTTGAAAATGAAAAACCCGGACATATGTATCATAAAATTACAACAACGTCATTTTTTATTTTTCTGTTCCTCTTTAATACAGTTTCGTTGTTTTCACAATCGCTTGTTCTAAGCGGGCATTTAACATCTTTTGAAGGGGGCAATCCTGTTGTTGGAGCCACTGTTGCATTGAACAATTATAACAAAGTAACAACAACAGATGCTTTGGGATATTTCGTTTTTTCAGGACTTGCTGCCGGCAAATATCAGTTGAGTATTATTTTCCTGGGGTTTGAAAAAACCCAACGGGAAGTTACACTTTCTGAAAACAGGAATCTTCAAATTGCAATAAAAGCTGCAGCTATTAACCTCACAGAAGTTACCATAAGTCCAATAAAATCAATTACACAAAGTGAATCAATTTCAAAGGTTGATCAAATTTTAAGGCCTGTCAATTCTGCACAGGATTTGTTACAGCTGGTACCCGGTCTTTTCATCGCACAACATGCAGGAGGGGGGAAGGCAGAACAGATTTTTTTAAGAGGGTTTGATAGTGACCATGGAACGGATTTCAATATATCGGTTGATGGCATGCCGGTTAACATGGTGTCGCATGCGCATGGTCAGGGTTATGCTGATTTTCATTTCGTTATACCTGAAATGATTGATCACCTGAATGTTTATAAAGGCCCTTATAACGCCATGTTTGGTGATTTTGCTACCTCAGGAACCGGTGCGTTTTTTACGAAGAATTCAATAGATCATAATGAAGTAAAGCTGGAAACGGGAATGTTTGATACTTATCGTGCATTGGCGATGATCAAACTACTGGATAAAAATCATTTGTTGTCAAAAAAGAAAGAAAATGCTTATGTAGCCGGAGAATATGTGTTTACCAATTCTTATTTTGATAATAAACAAAAGTTTAATCGATACAATGTTTTTGGAAAATATGCAGCCATGTTGAATGAGCGGAATTACCTTACGTTTTCTGCATCTGCTTTTTCTGCCTTTTGGGATGCTTCCGGTCAGATTCCTCAGCGCAGTGTGGAGTCGGGAATGATGAATCGTTTTGGCAGCACTGACACTTCAGAAGGTGGTCAAACACGGCGTAATAACATAAATAGTATTTTAACAACCACTACCTCCAATGATTACATCATAAAAAATCAGTTTTATTACGTTAATTATTATTTTAATTTGTATTCGAATTTCACTTTCTTTTTGAATGACTCCGTTCGTGGAGATCAAATCAATCAAACTGACAATCGAAATATATTTGGTTACAATGGTTCAATTCAAAAGAATTTTAGTATTAACAATAGAATTTTGCATGCTTCATCAGGAGTTGGAATACGCAATGATATAGCAGATATTTCGCTAAAGCATACAGAAAGGCGTGTTGTATTTGACACAATTGTTGCCGGAAGAGTGAATCAGCAAAACGCTAGTGCTTACCTGGATTTTACTTTTGATGTAAATAAACACTTTTCCGTAAATGCAGGGAGCCGATTGGATTTTTTCCAATTCAAATTTTCAGATACTGCTTTTGATACACTATCTGGTAAAAGAGAGATACTGCGGGCAAGCCCTAAGTTGAATTTTTATTATTCCGTGAACGATCGTTTGCAGTTCTTTTTAAAATCAGGTATTGGTTTTCATTCTAATGATGCCCGTGCAGTTGTCATCAATCAAGTCAATAATAGCCTGCCAAAAGCTTATGGCTGTGAAATCGGAAGTGAATTCAAATTATCTAAACGCATTTTAGTTAACATAGCACTTTGGCAATTGTATTTAGAAAGCGAGTTGGTGTATATAGGTGATGAAGCAACAGTGGAAACCAATCATCCAACGCAAAGATTGGGAACGGATTTAAGTATTCGTTATCAGCTAACAGATAAATTATTTGCTGATGTTGATTTCAATTTCAATCATGGCCGGTTAGTGGGCGCATCAAAGGGAGAAAACCATATTCCACTTGCCCCGAGTTTAACAAGCATTGGAGGTATCACTTATAAGAAGGAAAAGGGAATTAACGGTAGCCTACGTTATCGCTTTATTGATTCACGTCCTGCGAATGAATCTGCTACTGTAATAGCAAAGGGCTATTTTTTGCTTGATTTTGTATTGGCCTATAAATTTTCAAAAGTTGAAGTAGGATTGAGCGCTGAAAATTTGTTGAATAACGAATGGAATCAGGCGCAATTCGATACAGAAAGCCGTTTGTTCAATGAAGCTGAACCTGTTTCAGAACTTCATTTCACCCCTGGAACGCCTATTTTTATTAAAGCAAATGTTGCTGTTAAATTTTAGCAGAATTAGTATTACCACATCAGAAAAAAAATGACAAAAGAATGCGAGCACTGAGCTGACCGAAGTGCCGTTTGTTTAAGCCGCCATTCTCTGCAATATTACCTTGCAAGGAATTTTAGAAGTGACCTTCACAACATGATTTTTATGTAAAGGAATAGCAAAAAAATTGCCGGCCACCATTGGATAAACTTTATCTTCAACGATAATATCACAAGTTCCCTCAAGGATTAAAAACTTTTCATGTTCATCGTGATGTGCTTCTGCGGGTGCAATGCTTTTTATCCATGCAATAGCGGTAATCATTTCAGGAGTATAACTGATAATCTTTGCATAATAATCATCTATTGAGGAAGGTTGTTGCATATCACTTCTGTTAAGCCAGGAGCTGAAATCTTCAATCTTAGTTGATTCATTCAAAATAGGAGGAAATGAAGGAGCTTCTCCATTTTGCATCCGCTCAGTATAATCCATAAAAGCCATTAAAAGGGGCTTTATTGTTGGATTAGGTTCAACAGCATTTGCCTGTGCATAAACCTCCATCGCTTTATTTATTGCTTCCAACTCTGTTTTAACTTCAGCACTTATAGCAGCCATTCGCTCGACTTCCATGCATTCTTCTGAAGAGGCTGTACCTAATACGTAGCTCTCCAAAATTCCTGATTGAATGAAGTCGTTTATTTTATTCATTGTTGCAATAATAAGGTCGTCGATATTTTGAAATTGAATTAATATGACTTGCTATACTAACGTAATTAACTGCTTAATGGTTTTAAAATATTGTCAAATCTCTCTGAAGTTGTTTTTTAGTGGCAATTCCAGGTTTCTTTGAGTTGTAACAGGCTAAGAATGATGATTTTATTTACAGGAAATTGCTTGCGTCAAAGGTAACAAATTATCAGGAATATTAGGAAAAACGCCACAAGGGCTAGGAATTAAGAGGTTATTGGCAATAGAATCTAGTGCTTAAAGCTCTACATAAGATAGTATAACGACAACCCCTGTACGTTTTTTTCAATTCTTTTTTATTGCCAATAAATCCGATTCCGGGATTTCTGCGTAAGTCTGTTATAACTCAACAATAAATCTAAATTCTAATTCTAAAAAAAATTGAAAATGAAAATTAAACAAAAACACTTCTTGCTAAAAGCCTCATTATCCTTAGTGCTTCTATCATTTGTATTTCTGGCATTTAATAACAACTGGCTTGACGCTTCCAGTCATCGTGAAGCACCTTTGATTGCCAATGATCCGTTGGCAGATAATACAGACTTGTATGCCTTTAGGAGCCCGGATGACACAAACACCATTACCCTCCTTGCATGTTATGTTCCAACTGAGTTGCCTCAGGGAGGCCCTAATTATTATTCTTTCGGTACAAACGTGCGGTACGAAGTTCATGTGAATAACGGCAGCAACTTAACACAAGATCAATTTATTTACAGATTCACGTTTGCGCAGGTGAATCAAGATCCTACTACGTTTTTTAATATCCGATTGGGTATGCAAAATCTGAAAACAACCTATACATGTGAAAGAAGTACTGATGGCGGATTATCATTTACTACGATTCTCAGCAATGGTATTGTTCCACCAAACAATATCGGACCACGTTCAATTGATGGTCCTGTAGGTTTGAATACGCCTTATGCAACATTAATGACCAATGCTATTGCAACCGCTTCAACAGGGGAGACCATCTTTTGTGGACCGGTTGATGAT
>JANOXC010000083.1:0-26769 GCA_031418215.1 Bacteroidota bacterium | reverse complement strand
CCTATACTATGACAACAATTTCGCCCTTGAAAAAGTACAT
Source organism: Bacteroidota bacterium (assembly GCA_031418215.1). GTDB lineage: Bacteria > Bacteroidota > Bacteroidia > AKYH767-A > OLB10 > JANOXC01. Next base: position 26,729 of record JANOXC010000083.1, on the reverse strand, counting down.
TGGTTTTAAACATTTCACTGATGGAACTGTCGACTTTACCCCATCTGGTAAGGCCACCAGACGAATCGACTACAGCTATATGAATGGTGCAAAAGACAAGCTGGCTCAGGTTACAATAAATGGAACAACCATTACTATTGTATTAAAATAGCTGATGAGTTCTTCAATTATTAAAAGGATGAAGCGTAATGGTTCATCCTTTTTTTATAAACGATATGCCGTTCATTAATCAATAATGAATGATGAAAAGCAATGATATTAAGCAACTATCTTCGTCACTGCTATTATGTTCGTGTTAAAGATTAAAGGCAAAGCAAAGATTCCTGATTATGTGCAGCTGAGAGATGAGCATTTCAGCCTATTGGCATATTTCCGGGTTGACAGGCCTGAAAAAGCTTTGGTAAAGGCAGGATTTTCCGACAGAGAAAAAGAACTCATGGAGTTTGTTGAAAATATGCCTTTCGGAAAGGTGATGAAATTCGAATAATAATTTAATGCGCTAATAATCATGGAGCCCAATTAATACCTCATGTCAGATACCATAATTGAATTAAAAGACTTAAGCATCTTTCATCGAAAAAATTTGCTGATGAACGATGTTTCATTCCGAGTTGAGCGTGGTGAGTTTGTTTACCTTATTGGAAAGACCGGCAGTGGTAAAAGCAGCATCATGCGTGTTTTGTATGGCGACCTCCCCGTTGCACAAGGTGAAGCGCATGTGGCAGGATTTGACCTTCAAAAAATTAAAATAAAAGAAATACCATTATTAAGAAGGAAGCTGGGAATTATTTTTCAGGACTTCCAGTTACTCACCGACCGTTCAGCAAAGGAAAATCTGATTTTTTATTTGAAAGCTACGGGCTGGCGCGATAAGCATAAGATGGATGAAAGAGTGAATGAAGTTTTGTCAAAAGTGGGATTGAACACCAAAGGATTTAAAATGCCACATGAACTTTCAGGTGGAGAACAACAACGATTGGTAATCGCCAGGGCATTATTAAATGATCCGGATTTAATTCTTGCTGATGAGCCAACTGGCAATCTGGATCCTGAAACGAGCGATGAAATTATGAATTTACTTTTTGAGGTGAGTCGTAACAAAAGAGCCGTTGTAATGGTCACACATAATTACGCCATTATAAACAGATTTCCCGCCAGAATTATCAAATGTGAACAAGGAAAAGTATTTGAACATACATCGGGTTCGCTCATTTAAACATAGCAATAAAAAAACGAGGCGCCCCGTAAATATGGGGCGCCTCGTTTTGTATCCTGAAAAATATCAGGAATTATTTCCTTTTCTTGCCGCCAAGTCCAACTGGGCTGCCAACGCGCGACATTGCGCAACGGAATCCGATATAATCAGTTGACTGATCTTCATCAAGATACCTGCGAACACCTGGTGACATATAATAAGCACGGTCTTTCCAGGATCCGCCTTTCACAACTCTTGATTTATCGCTGATTAAAGTAGTGTTACCTGTTTGATAACTTGCGTACTCCGGTTCATCACCATCAAGGTAAGACATGTTATCTGCTTTTTTATAATTCCTGCGATTAACGGCTTCATCTTCAGTAACGTCACGATATTGAACTCGACCCAGACTATCCTTTTCAGCAATTGCTCCTTCATCATCGGTAATCTGCGTCTTAAAAACGTTCCCGCGGAAAGCATTAAAATCATTGGCATCTTCATGTGATAATGGACGATAAACATCCATCACCCATTCAGCAACGTTACCACCCATATTATACAAACCGTAATCATTAGGCACATATGCAAAAACAGGTGAGGTAATGTCGGCATTATCATTTAATTTCCCTGCAGTACCCATATTATCACCTCGTCCGCGTTTAAAATTGCCCAACATTTCACCTTGCCACTTATCTTCACCATTTCGTAATCCATGTCCAGCCCAAGGGTAAAACTTTCTGTCATTTACATTTTCAAAAACAGTGCTGCCAATTAATCCGAGTGCTGCATATTCCCATTCAGCTTCTGTCGGGAGTCGATATCTTGGTAATAATATACCATCTTCCATTTTAACTTTACGGGTATCATTATTAGGGTTATAATCTTTTAATGGGTTACGAACCAATCCTTCATATTGACCAGCAAGGTAAGCATCAGTGTTAAAGTTATCTTCATTCACCTGAGAAGGGTTTTCTCTTAGAATACTCTCCCTTATCATAATGCGCTCATTAACCCTATCGGTACGCCATGCGCAGAAATCATTGGCCTGTAGCCAGTTAATTCCAACAACAGGGTAGGTCTGGTAAGCAGGGTGACGTAAATACAATTCTACGTATGGCTCATTGTATGCTAAACGATCACGCCAAACCAAGGTGTCAGGAAGGGCTTTTCTACAAACTTCGGGATAATCCGTTCCAAAAACGCGGCTCAGCCAGTACATATATTCTAACCAATGCACATTGGCGATTTCTGTTTCATCCATGTAAAAAGAAGCAACAGTAACCCTGCGTGGGATATTATCCCATTCCTGCAAAACATCCTGCTCGGTACGGCCCATGGTAAATGTGCCGCCTTCAACAAGAATAAGCCCGGGTCCAGTTTCTTGTTCACCGTAACCGGTTACTTCGAAGCCGCCGTTTTTTTCGTCATTGTACTTCCACGCAGTAACATTGGAGAGTTCACCACTATTGTCGCAGGAAGTGAAAATCATCACGCTCGTCACAAGGCAAGCTAGTAAATGATTTTGTTTTTTCATGTTAATTAAGGGTTTATTTGGAGTGTTTGTAAAGGCAAATATGATAATAAAACTAAAAGCTTGGGCAACTTATTGCCCTGAATCTTTTCTTTTTAGGCCGGCATTCGAATTGTATTCCAAGGCTGACCTCATGAGATCCGCCAGTAGCGTTGCTTAGCGCCGATACGGTGATGTCATAGCTATAGCCAATTTTAAACAATCCTTTTTGTAATCCAATAAGTGCTATAAACGAGTCGCTGGATAAGAAAGGCTTCTTTCCAAAGCTCCCACGGTACCACAATCCTCCTACAATCGGTGAACGAAGCATGTAGACACCAAAATTTATCTGGTTGAATGGTCCTTGTTTTTGATAAAGGATATTGGGGCTTATAAAAGTCCCCTCCTCACGGTTAATTGTTCCACGATAGCTGGAATATCCGCCACTTAAGGGCAATAATGCACCTGCGTGAACAGTTACTTTCATTGGAAGTGGACTTGAGCCGGCAACAATGAAAGCTTCATCAGGTTGGGTAAGGTGATTAGCAGCAATACCGCCATAAAATTTTGAACTGTAAATCAGTGCCCCGGCCGAAAAGTCCATGAAAGATTTTGATTCATTTGGCTGTTGTTCCTGGGTATTATAAACAAATCCATAACGCGCATCAATCATATCACCGAAAGTAAGCTTCGAAAAGTCAAGACTTTTCTGCATATATGCTGCCTGCAGACCAAATCTCATGGAAACCTTACGATTGAGGTTTAGCTGATAAGCATACATTCCACTAATATGGGTTGTATTTAAAGTCCCTTCACCGGCTTTATCAGTATAAACTAATACGCCAATGCCCCCGTTAATTGCATCAAAATGCTGGTCATATGATGCACTGCTGGTGATATAGGCTTTATATAAACTTGGCCATTGATTCCGATAATTGATGCCAACTCTTGGGCAACGACCCGATCCTGCGAAAGCCGGATTGAGGTATAACGGATTTGCATAGAACTGAGTGAACTGGGGATCTTGAGCCAAAGCACTCAAGCTTAGCATTAGCAGTAAAACACTCAATAGTTGTTTCTTCATAACCGGCATTCCTTGTTTCTGTAAAGATTTATACGATTAGCCCTAATTTTGTTTCACTATTGCAATAATTAAATCTACTAACCGTTCAAAACCCGAACTTTAATTTAACTAGCCTATTTTAGCTCACTCATAATTACACCACAAATATATTTTTTTAGATGTTCCAAATTCCGCATATTAATTTAAATCTTACTAATCGGAGCATTAAAGATAATAAAACTTGCAATAATGTGGCTGAAAAGGTAAATTCATACATGACAAAAGCAACGATTGCCTTTTTATTACTTTTTTTAAGCTTCTCTGAATCCAATGCCCAAAATAAAGATACCGAACAAATCATACTTAACTGGACAATTCCCGTTATTGGAACCAATAATGAAGATTTACCCGTTTTAAAGTTCGAAGGTGCAAGTTACAGACTTTCTCAAACTGTTTTACCCTTTTATTCTGTTTCAAAGCCATCCAATATTGGTGATGAAATACCATCCATCGAATTATTGAACCAACAATTCGAAAAACTCGGAGAAGCGGAATTAAAAACGAATGTAGCCGGAATCACAAATACTGAAATAACAATACGGACTTCTGTTGTTTTTTCGCGCAAGAAGCCACATTTAGAGGTAACATTTATTCCAATCAGAAAAAACCCCTCCACCGGCACTTATGAAAAACTGATCAGTGCAACGCTGGCTTATAAGTATACCGGCAATAATAATCGGGTTGCCTTCCCTCAGTTAAATTCTTTTGCATCAAGTTCCGTTTTAGCCAGTGGCGATTGGTTTAAAATTGCTTTGACCAATGACGGTATCTATAAAGTAACTTATTCTTTTCTGAGGAATATGGGAGTGGAATCTAATTCAATGCAATTAGGTAATATTCGATTGTATGGTAATGGCGGAGGGATGGTTCCACAATTAAATTTTTCAACGCGTTACGATGATCTGCAAGAAAATAGCATTGAAGTGGTTGATGCTAATCTGAACGGACAATTCGACCAGTCAGATTATTTTTTGTTCTATGGACAAGGCCCTGACCGATGGAATTATAATACTTCCGATAACCGCTACCACCATCAGCGCAATATATATAGTGATTCTGCTTATTATTTTATTACTTTTTCTGCGGCCGGTGCTCCAAAGCGTATTAACAAAATAAATTCTTTGGCTTCTTCACCAACTGACAGATTGGTAAACTCCTTTACTGATTATGCTTTCAACGAAAAAAACGATTATAACTTTATTAAATCGGGCAGGGAGTGGTATGGAGAATCATTCGACCTCAATGCCAGTCAGCAATATTCATTTAATTTTCCAAATATCATTACTGATTCACTGGCATATATAAAGTCCAGTGTAATCGGACGTACTCCAGATGGTCAGCCCAGTGTTGCTGCGAGCAGCCGTTTTAATGTGAAGTATAATAACATTACCATAATTAATCATGTGGTTTCTGAAGTGGGAACCGATCAGCTCAGCGATTTTGCCAGACCATCAGAATTGACCGCAACATTCAATCCTGTTTCTTCTACTGTTGCTGTTAATTATGAGTTTCAACCTTATAATTCACAGAGTAATGGCTGGCTAAATTATATAGAGTTAAATGTCAAACGAAACCTGGTTTTTAGCGGTACTGAATTTTATTTCAGAGATTATCATACTTCAACTTCCAATATCGACTTTGTAATGTCATCCGGATCCAATGGTGTTTCAATTTGGAATATAAGCGATCCTTTTAACATATTCGAACAATCTTTTGTTGTTCCTCAGACCGGCAAACTGAATTTTATCACTGCTCCTTCAACGAATGGCGCATCAGAATTTATTGCTTTTACAAAAGACGCCTATAAGTTACCGTATGCAAGTGGTATGGTTGCCAATCAAAACCTGCATGCATTACCCGCAGCAGATTATCTCATCATTGCCAATACTGAATTTCTACCCGAAGCAGAGCGGCTCGCTGACTTTCATCGTACAGTAAGCAATTTACGAGTAAATGTAGCATCAACTTCAACTATATATAATGAATTTAGCAGCGGGAAAAAAGATGTTTCTGCAATACGTGATTTTGCAAAAATGTTTTATGACCGTGCACTTGTTACAACAGATATTCCAAGATACCTTTTACTCTTTGGTGATGCCTCTTATGATTACAAAAACCGTATATCCGACAACACCGATTTCGTGCCCACCTATGAAGGAGATAATTCATTATCCGTGCTAAGCTCGTATGCTACTGATGATTTTTTTGGCTTCATGGATAATAATGAAGGTGATTTTTCATTGAGTGGTAAAGTAGATATTGGCATTGGACGGTTTCCCGTTAAAAGTATTAATGAAGGAAAAGCTATGGTGGATAAGGTGATTATTTATTCCACTTCAGGAAACAGCAATGACACGCGCCTTGGCGACTGGCGAAACGTGCTTTGTTTTATTGCTGATGATAAAGATGGTATTACGCATATTGGTCAATCAGAACGTGTGCTGAACAACATTGTAACTACACATCCTGAATACAATATTGATAAAATAAATATAGATGCTTACCAACGAGTTTCCACTCCCGGCGGTAAGCGTTATCCGGAAGTGAATGACGCCATTTCGCGCCGCGTTGAAAAAGGCGCATTGCTCATTAATTATACAGGCCATGGAGGGGAAGTAGGATGGGCGCATGAGCAAATCCTTACAATACCTATGATCAATTCATGGCACAATTTAAATAATTTACCTGCTTTTGTTACGGCAACTTGTGAATTCAGCAGATACGATGATCCGCAAAGAATTTCTGCCGGTGAGCTTGTGCTGTTAAATCCAAAAGGCGGGGCTATTGGATTATATACTACTGCACGTGTTGCTTTTGTAAGCACCAATGAAAGCCTCAACACTTCTTTTGTTCGCCATTTATTTGACCCTATCAATGGTGAAATGCCACGAATGGGAGACATTTACCGTCTTACTAAATTTGATAACGCAGGTGTTGAGAATTTTGTACTGCTTGGTGACCCTGCATTACGTCTGGCTTATCCAAAATATAAAATCAAAACGACTGCTATTTTAAATACCACGACACAACAAAATGCAGATACACTTCAGGGCCTGAGCCGTATCACTGTAAAAGGAAAAGTTACAGATGCAGCTGGTCAGCCGTTAACCACTTTCAACGGTGTGGTTTATCCAACTATTTTTGATAAAGAAGTTTCCATTAACACACTGCAAAACGATCCGGAAAGTGGGCCCTACACCTTCAAGTTAAGGAAGAATATTATATATAGAGGAAAAGCAAGCGTAATCAATGGTGACTTTTCCTGTTCATTTATTGTTCCAAAAGATATTGGCTACCAGTATGGAAGCGGTCGCCTAAGTTATTATGCACAAAACGGAACCGAAGATGCAATGGGCTATGATGAAAACTTTTCTATTGGAGGACTTAATGCCAGTGGCATTAATGATGACAATGGCCCGAAAATAAAATTATACATGAACAGTGATGATTTTGTTTTTGGCGGGCTGACCAATAACCAACCTGATATTTATGCAGTATTAGATGATTCAAGTGGTATTAACACTGTTGGAAATGGAATAGGACATGATATAACAGCAACATTGGATGGTGATCAGAAAAACCTTTTCATATTGAACGATTATTATGAGTCAGACCTGGATAATTTTCAAAAAGGCAGTGTGCGTTACCCAATGGAAAACATTAGTGCAGGCAGACATACATTAGAACTTAAAGCATGGGACATTAATAATAATTCATCTAAAGTTTCAACGGAATTTGTTGTGGCAGAATCAGCTGAGCTGGCATTGCAACACGTACTTAATTATCCAAATCCGTTTACAACGCATACTACCTTTATGTTTGAACACAATAAACCCGGTATCTCCATGTGGGTTCAGGTTCAGGTTTTTACTGTTACCGGCAAACTGGTGAAGACATTGGATAAGTATTTGGTAAATGAAGGATTCCGGAATTATTCACTTGAATGGGATGGCAGGGATGACTTCGGAGACCGCATTGGCAAAGGGGTCTACATCTATAGAGTTAAAGTAAAAACAGCAGATGGTGAAACTGCTGATAAATTTGAACGACTTGTTGTACTGAAATAAGGTAACCTTTTCAGTCCATTTATCGTTATATTTGCGACCCTTCTTTTTTACAATAAATAAATTGACTAGTTAATGATGAATTCAATAAAGAAAATTGCAATCCTGTTGATATTGCCTGCAATGGTTAAACCCGTTGTTGCCCAAACAACAGATAAGAGCAATCTGTTAGGTCAAATGAATACCATTACCACTGCTGTGCCTTTCTTAATGATCTCTCCTGATGCAAGAGCAGGCGGCATGGGTGACCAAGGTGTTTCATCTGCTCCTGACGCGAACTCTAATCACTGGAATCCATCAAAGCTGGCCTTCGTTGAAAAAAAATCAGGTTTTTCTGTTTCCTATACACCATGGCTGAAAGCATTGGTAAATGATATTTTTATCGGTTATGTTGGAGGTTATTCACGTTTACAAAATGGTCAGGCAATTGGCGGCTCACTTCGCTATTTCTCACTTGGAAATATCACCTTTACCAATGACAAAGGTGATGTGTTAAGGGATTTTAAACCCAATGAGTTTGCACTTGATCTTTCCTACTCCCGTAAACTTAGTAAGAATTTCTCAGGCGGAATAGCGCTGCGTTATATTCACTCCAACCTTACAGGTGGCATCGATGTTCAAGGATCCGCTTCCAAAGCGGGTAACACTGTTGCTGCCGACGTTTCAGGATATTTCCAGCAAGATATTGAAATAGGGAATAAAGAAGCTGTATTCACTTCCGGTTTCAACATTTCCAACATAGGTGCTAAAATTTCATATACTGAAACAGGAACTAAAAACTTTATTCCAACAAACCTGCGTATTGGTCCCGGATTAAAGATGAAGCTGAATGAATACAATGAACTTGCCTTTCATCTCGACTTCAACAAACTGTTAGTCCCTACTCCACCGATTTATGGTTCAGACACAACCGGAACAGGTACGGGCGACCTTATTATTTATGGTCAAGATCCTGACGTAAGTGTTGCACAGGGAATTTTCCAGTCCTTCAGCGATGCTCCGGGAGGTGGTAAGGAAGAACTTCAGGAAGTAAACATTGCTTTTGGTATGGAGTATTGGTACGACAAGCAGTTTGCTTTTCGTGGTGGTTATTTTTATGAAAACAAATTAAAAGGTAACCGACAATATTTTACATTGGGTGTGGGCTTGCGTTACAATGTTTTTGGGATTGATCTGGCATATTTAATTCCTACAGAACAACGAAATCCTTTAGAGAACACATTGCATTTTACTTTGTCGTTTGATTTCGATGCTTTGGATGATCAGAATAAAGCCAAAGACGGGGAGTAATTCCATTTTTTACAATTATATATATAATGAAAATAAGAGTTGGCTTTGGATTTGATGTTCACCAACTTCAGGAAGGTCTGCCCTTTTCATTGGGCGGCATTGTTATAAAACATGAGAAAGGTGCTGCAGGACATTCAGATGCCGATGTTGTAATACATGCAATTTGTGATGCATTGCTTGGTGCTGCCGGCCTCCGTGATATAGGCAACCAGTTTCCGGATACTGCATCTGAATTCAAAGGCATTGACAGCAAAATATTATTAAGCCGCGTTATGGCATTACTATCAAAAGAAAATTATGCTGTTGGTAATGTTGATGTAACACTTTGCCTCGAAAAACCTAAGATCAATACACATGTTGAAGAGATGAGAAAAGTGTTAGCAGCAATCATGCAAATTACTGTTTCTGAAATCTCCATAAAAGCTACTACTAATGAAAAAATGGGCTATGTAGGAAGGGAGGAAGGGGTTGCAGCTTATGCTGTGGCGCTGATTGAAAAAATTGTCTGAACCGCTGATTTAACAGATTTTATTGATTTTTATGATTGCTTATATTTTGAGTTAATAAGTCTTTTAAATTCTAAACTATTTGCTCCAAAATTTAATAATAATCCGATTTCCAAATTGTAAGCTTCCAGGTAATGAATGGCTTGTGCTAAATGTACATCCTCCAGTTTTGTTACGGCTTTAATCTCAACAGAAATAATACCTGCAACTAAAAAATCAACACGCCTTGTTCCAATACGCTCATCCTTATAAAAAATAGGCATTTCAAATTCTCTGTTAAATACTAAGCCCTGAATAGACATTTCTTTTCCTAAAGCTCGTTGATAAATTACTTCCTGAAAACCATTTCCAAGCAACTTATGTACTTCCATGGCTGAACCTATAATTCTACCTGTTAGCTCAGAATATTTATATTGTAATTTAATCATACGCTGCTCTTTTTTTCATAAAAATCATTTTAATCAACCGAATCAGTGGTTCAGACATTTTTTAACTGACCCTACTAAAATTCGCCTGTTGCCTTTCATAATGATTCAACTTCTCCTTCAATAAATTATTTTCCGGCAGCAAAAGGTTTGCATCATTTGTCAAAATATTTACCGCTACTTCACGGGCCCGCTCCAGAATTTTTTGATCCTTGGCTAAATCGGCAATATGCAAATCCAATATTCCGCTTTGTTGCGTGCCTGTTAAATCGCCGGGTCCACGCAACTGCAAATCCATTTCTGCAATCTCAAATCCATTGGTAGTATCACACATGATTTTCATACGCTTGCGTGCATCATTACCTTTTTTATCCCCTGTGATGAGGATGCAATAACTTTGTTCAGCTCCCCGCCCTACCCTGCCTCTTAGTTGATGCAATTGTGATAATCCAAAGCGCTCGGCATTTTCAATAATCATCACAGAAGCATTGGGCACATCAACACCTACTTCAATAACTGTTGTGGCAACCATGATGTGTGTTTGACCGGATTTAAATCGTTGCATCTCTGTTTCTTTGTCTTTTGCTTTCATCCTGCCATGCACTACACTTACGCGATAATCAGGTAAAGGAAAATCGCGACTGATACTTTCAAAGCCTTCCATTAAATTATTAAGATCCAATTTTTCCGATTCTTCAATTAATGGATAAACAATATATATCTGTCTTCCCAAGCTGATCTGTTCCCGCATAAAACCAATCACCGCCAGGCGCTGCGACTCAAAGCGATGAACAGTTTTTACCGGTTTACGTCCTGCCGGCATTTCATCGAGTGCCGACACATCAAGATCGCCATAAAGTGTCATGGCAAGTGTGCGTGGTATTGGTGTGGCCGTCATCACCAGTACATGAGGAGGTTCTTTTGTTTTCATCCATAAACTGGCACGTTGCTGAACGCCAAAACGGTGTTGCTCATCAATCACCACCAATCCGGCATTGATAAATTGAACATCATCTTCAATCAAAGCATGTGTACCAATCAAAATATTTATTTCTCCTGATTGTAATCCCGCAAGAATCCTTTTTCGCTCTGCTGCCTTGGTGCTCCCTGTCAGAAAAGCAATATTCACTTGCAATCCCTGCAACAAATTGGTGATCGTAGTAAAATGTTGTGTTGCCAGAATTTCCGTTGGTGCCATCAAGCAGCTTTGATAGCCATTATCAAGCGACATCAACATTGCTAAAAGGGCTACTACTGTTTTTCCACTGCCAACATCGCCCTGCAACAAACGATTCATCTGTTTTCCTGACCCGCAATCGTGTCGAATTTCTTTTAACACTCTTTTTTGTGCTCCGGTTAATTCAAAAGGCAGGTGCTCGTGATAAAATGTATTAAAATAATCACCGATTTTATCAAACCTTTTGCCACTCGTTTTCTCCATTCGCAATTGCTTACTCTTCAACAACCTTAATTGAATAAGAAAAAGCTCTTCAAATTTTAAACGTTGTTCCGCTTGCTGTAACAATGCAGCATTTGCCGGAAGATGAATATTGACATAGGCTTCCCGTAGTGGCATTAATTTTTCACTATATATAATGGAAGTTGGCAATGATTCAGCAAGTGTGCTCGGCAACCCTGACAACAACATTTTTTGCAACTTCAAAATACCTTTACTGTCGAGGCTAAGTGCTTTACACTTTTCCGTTGTTCCGTAAACACCCTGCAGCACACCTCCTGCTTTTGCAGTTTCCGGGGTATATTCTTCAATTTCGGGATGTACAATGTTAAACCTACTGTTAAAAAGCGTAGGTTTTCCAAACACAACATATTGCTTGCCCACCTTTAAAATGTCACGCATCCACTTGATCCCTTGAAACCAAATTAGCTCAATGCTTCCTGTTTCATCAGCGAATTGCGCAACGAGCCTGGTAATGCGCTTTCCGCCATGTGGAGTGATTTGCTTAACAACTCCCTTCAATTGAATGTAAGGCAGCTCTTCATTCATTTCTGAAATAGTATAAAAGCGCGAACGATCAACATAACGGAAAGGAAAATGATGCAGCAGATCGCGAAAAGTAAAAATGCCCAGTTCCTTTTTCAGTATTTCTCCTCTGTGTGGGCCTACACCTTTAAGGTATTCAATAGGACTGTCTAAATAACTGGAAGGCATCAACAAACCTACAAGATTTTTTTCTTATTCCCCATATGGAAAACAGTTGCTATGTTTTGTCGCCTACCTCGACTTTTACTAGCCTGGGCCTCATTGCAAAAACAACATTTAACCCTCCTCTCCTTGTGCCACCGCTAAAGCTATCGCGACACGCGGTTGGAGAGGAAAGAGGTGAGGTTTTAAAAAACGTTTTTGCAATGAGGCCAAAAAAAACTCCGTTCAATGAATGAACGGAGTCTCAGATGTTACTCGCAATAAACTCAGCTTATGCTTGAATTTTTTTTACGTCAACAGCATTTTGGCCTTTTTTGCCTTCCGTAACTTCATAGCTTACGGCATCATTTTCTTTCACTTTGTCGATTAAGCCACTGTGGTGAACAAAGATTTCGGCATTGGTTTCATCTTCTAAGATAAACCCAAAACCTTTTGACTCGTTGAAGAATTTTACTTTTCCTGTTTTCATTGCATTAATAATTAATAAATGGTGAATAGATGATGCAAATGTAACTAATAATTAATACTTCAAAATCAACCTTAAAAAATTAATTTTACACCCTATAAACTCCATTATGAAAGCAATAGAAAGGCAATCGGGCATGATCGTCGACGTCGTAAATAACCGCATTTTCAGCGGCAGCCTGATCATTGAAAATGGCCGTATCAGCAGGATAGAGGAAGGACAAGCCCCACAGGACCAGTATATTCTTCCGGGTTTTATTGATGCTCATATCCATATTGAAAGCTCCATGCTGACTCCTTATGAGTTTGCCCGAATCGCCTTGACGCATGGCACGGTGGCTACGGTGAGCGATCCGCATGAAATTGCCAATGTATGCGGTATGGAAGGCGTTTTATACATGCTGGAAAATGCTAAACCGGCAGGATTGAAATTTCACTTCGGGGCGCCTTCCTGTGTGCCTGCCACCTCGTTTGAAACTGCCGGAGCCGTTTTAAATGCTGATGATGTGAAAGAATTACTGCAGCGAAATGATATTTTTTATCTAAGCGAGATGATGAACTATCCCGGCGTTCTTTTCAATGATCCTGAAGTAATGCAAAAAATCGCTTATGCCAAAGCCAATCATAAGCCAGTGGACGGACATGCGCCGGGTTTGCGAGGTAAGGATGCGGAAACATACATTAAAGCCGGCATTTCCACCGATCATGAATGTTTCACCATTGAAGAGGCATTGGATAAATTAAAATTCGGAATGAAGATTCTGATTCGCGAAGGATCTGCCGCTAGAAATTTCGAGGCACTCATTCCTTTGCTGCCCGAACATTACAACAACATTATGTTTTGTTGCGATGACAAACATCCCGATGAGTTGTTGTTGGGACATATCAATGAACATGTTAAACGTGCCATTGCGAAAGGAAATGATGTGATGAAGGTTTTACAGTGTGCTTGTGTGAATCCGGTTAAACATTATAAAATGAATGTGGGTTTACTGCAAAAAGGCGATGCTGCCGATTTTATTGTAGTAGATAACCTGAAAGATTTTAATGTGCAACGAACTGTCATCAATGGAAATTTATTAGCAGAAAATCACAAAAGTTTTTTGCCAGAAAAAGAGCATCCGTTGCTAAATAATTTCAATACTTCAAAAAAATCAGTTTCCGATTTTGCCATCAGTTCCTCCAAAAAATCAATGAAAGTTATTGAAGCTTTGGACGGACAGTTAATTACCAAGACCATAATTGCCGCATGTAAAAAAGAAGGCGATGTGGTTTTAGCTGATCCAGACAATGACATTTTAAAAATTACTGTCGTCAACCGTTACAATGAAAGCAAACCTGCCATTGCCTTTATTAAAAATTTTGGTTTGAAGGATGGTGCCATTGCCTCCAGTGTTGCACATGATTCGCACAACATCATTGCAGTTGGCACTTCTGATGAATTAATTTGTAAAGCTGTTAATTTACTAATTGAAAACACCGGAGGACTCAGTGCTGTAAATAACTCAACATCAAAAACGGTGGCATTACCAATTGCAGGATTAATAAGCGATAAAGATGCTGTAACCATTGGAAAAGCTTATGCTGAAGTAGATAAAATGGCGAAGGAAATGGGATCCACGCTTCGTGCGCCTTATATGACCTTATCTTTTATGGCATTATTGGTAATACCCCAATTGAAATTAAGCGATAAGGGATTGTTTGATGGTGGGAATTTTTCTTTTACGGATCTTTTTGAGTAGGGAAAACGCTCGATGTCCCTTCAGAGTCTCCTGTAAGGGACTCTGAAGATTTGGAGAATCACCACTTAAGTATCCGGTAATATTCAACAACATATCATACTTCAGAGCCTCCTGAAAAAAGGGAGACTCTGAAGCGACAATAAAAACCGGGACACAACTATTTGCATCCCGGAAGTAATAAGGTTTGTTGTTTATTTATCTAATGATAAGCTTACTATATAATGTCTGATTTTTAAACCTGGCCGAAACAATATATAATCCTGCCGCTAATTCACTCTTTTTAATCATCACCGGAGAAGCAGTTGAAATAGCTTGTTCCAAAATAATTTTACCATCAATGGAAGTAATTATCAATACTCCATTTTCATCTTTCATATTGTTAAAACTCATTTGTGCAACATCATTCATTGGATTAGGATAAATTGATATGACACCCTTTTGCTGTGCAATATTTTCTTCAACCGAAGTAAGCACCCCACTGGCATATCGTAAACCAATAGTATCAGCATATTGTTGCAATAATACTACTGCATCCCATGCACCTGCAGGGGTATCTGGCAATGCTGTTATATATGCCGCATCTAAAGTGATTACACTGTTAGCAGGAAAAATTATAGTATCAGTTGATAACACTCCTCTCAAATCAGCCGGTTGAAGGCCTCCGTTCCATGGCGGCGAAATTGTGATGGTATCGACAGGGAATGCGAAAGCTGTTGGCATGGCTGCTCCATTAAGTAATGTTGCTGTCATATATTTATAGTAATCATCAGCAACTAATGGGTTACCATTATAAGTGCCGTTAGTATTTTCATAAAAAACCGAACTGGTTATTGTTTTATTCAACATCATTACACCTTGTGCAGGTGGATTATTCCCATAACCCATGGCACCACCATCAAAGTTATCTCCATTATAAAAAATTATCATGTTCCTTCCAATATCTGTAGCTAAATAATCGTCTGAAGGATCTCCAATATCTGCATCTGTCCATAAACCAAGAGCAATATCATTGAAAGCATTTCCAGATAGGTTATAAATCTCATAACGCATAAAAACGGTATTATATAATGATGGGGTTGATGGATCATTAAATCCCCAAGCCATTCCATGAATTTCAATTTTCATATTAGGAGTACCAAATGGAGAAGAAGCATAGTTGTCATTGCAAATAAAATAAACTGCTTCATCGCCATATATAACTGGAAATTCTCCCAATGCAGGTTCATACAATTGATTATTATTTGCATCCTGGAATGGTGCAAGTATAGGACTGAAATTGAAACCCTGAGGAGCATTCCCAGGCCAATCTGCAATTGAAGCAGGAATAATATATCCAAGTGTATTCCAGTTTGAAATATGATTCAATATTGTTGCCCGGTCAACTTTCCAAATGAGATTCCACAAATTGGGATCTGCTGCAGTTCCATTGTTGACATCCAATGGTCCGGGCCAGAAACTGGTTTTGCCCATCTGATTATAGTTTTGTGCACTAACATTTAACTGGTTCGTTAGATCATAACCCCCAATCCATAATCCGCCAGCATAAATCGTATTTTTTCCACTGCCGATGGGCACTTCGTAAATCCCTGTTGTGTTGTTGTTGGGATCCCAGAATTCGCCGCAATGATTATTGACCCTCGCCCTTACATTATTTATATTAAGGTCAGTGCCGGTAAAAATCAATTGTGAGTTTACATTTAAAGAGGCAAAACAAAAGGTAAATCCCAAAACAAGATTTGCTAATGCTGGATTCATGGCTTTAATTTTTTTATGGTTGATGTGAGTTTTTTCTAACAGAAATAATTTCCATCATCAAAAATAAGTTATATATAAAGAGACTGAAAACCAAATAATCGGTAAAATATACAAGTCAGGGTAAATGGTATTGGGAATTCAGTAATACTTCAGCGTCCCAAAAATGGGGAGACGCTGAAGGGATAGCATGAACTAAGGAAGCTTCTGAATAGCTAGCAGGCTAATAACAAGAAGCTTATTTTTACAAAGAAGCCTTCAAATTCTTCATCACCTTAGTAGCAAAAACAAAATCATTGAGCTCCTGGTTGTCGGCGGATTTTAAATCGTTGTAGGTACCTTCCCACCATTTCTTGCCCTGATATATAAAAACGATTTTCTCTCCTATTTCTGTAACGGAGTTCATGTCGTGCGTGTTGATAATGGTGGTGGTTTGAAATTCTTCTGTTATTTCCTGAATGAGATTATCAATAACAATACTTGTCTGCGGATCTAATCCTGAATTGGGTTCATCACAAAAAAGATATTTGGGATTCATGGAGATGGCGCGCGCAATGGCTACCCTTTTTTTCATCCCTCCACTGATCTCTGATGGAAATAATTTATTGACTTTGGAAAGGTTGACACGCTGCAAACAAAAATTAACACGATCGAGTTTTTGCTTCAAGGTTTGATTGGTAAACATATTTAACGGGAACATTACGTTTTGCTCCACCGTTAATGAATCAAATAAAGCACCTCCTTGAAAAACCATTCCTATTTCCTGACGAATGGGTTTGCGTTCGATAAATGACAGTTCACTGAAATTACGTCCATCAAAAAAAACAGCACCTTTATCAACCTCAAACAAACCAATAGCGCATTTCATCAACACCGTTTTACCCGAACCGCTTTGACCGATGATGAGGTTGATCTTTCCTTTTTCGAACGTACAGGAAATATTTTCCAGCACTTGCTTCTTGTCAAAATGCTTGGAAATATTTTTTACCTCAATCATGCCAGGATGAGTTGAGTTAATATATAATCGAAAACGAGTATCAAGATGCTGCTGTAAACAACTGCTTTTGTACTGCTTTGTCCTACTTCCAAAGCACCGCCTTCTGTATAAAATCCATGATATGATGAAACACTGGTAATGATATAAGCAAATACCACAGTTTTAATCATGGCAAAGGTGATGTTGAAAGGTACAAACTGATCTTGCAACCCTTTGATATAATCCGCAGAAGGTACTGTTCCAGATAAATCACCGGCAACCCATCCGCCTATGATTCCTGCGAACATGGATAAAATAACTACAAAAGGCAGTACAAATATGGCAGCAATGATCTTTGGCAATGTAAGATATCCGGAGGAATTGATGCCCATGATTTCCAATGCATCGATTTGTTCCGTGACGCGCATCGTACCTATTTCAGAAGCAATACTGGATCCTACTTTCCCGGCAAGGACCAACATAATAATAGTGGGAGAGAATTCCAGAATAATAGAATCACGGGCTACAATGCCAACGGCATAAATTGGTACTAAAGGATTCACCAGATTATAGGAACTTTGAATGGTAATAACGGCGCCCATGAAAACGGAAGTAATTATTACAATCCCCATTGCTCCAACACCAATTGAATTCAATTCATGTTTCACCTGACGGTAATAAACAACGATTTTCTCAGGCTTGACAAATAAGCCTTTCATAAAAATCCAGTAACGGCCAACTTCAAACCAGGTATTGCTTAGCATAACGCGATAAAAATACATGATTCATCGCTGATGCTGTTTCTATACGCTTAAAGTTTCGCACAAAGCGCATTTTGAAAAGGTTTCAGGAATGTAATGTTTCCGGCTATTTTGTAGCTTTTTAAGTGTAACCCTGCCGTTTCTTTGGGGGGTCAGGTTCAATAAACATAAACAATGAAAAGAAAAAAAACAGATCAATCAATGCGGGATGCCTTTCCTGTAATCAAGTATGATTACCAAGGTACACTCGTAGAAGCCAATGGAACAGCGTTACCACTGCTGGGCCAATGGAAATGCAGGAGCGGTAAGAAAATCCCCTCCTCAATTATGAAGGCCTATCCGGAAATGACCTTTGCCATGAAAGACCAGCGTCCTGTTGACTGCTGCATCCAGATGGGCGATTGCAGGATATGGTTCGACATCATACCCTATCCGGAAGCCGGTTTTGTAGGCATGTATGGCTACAATATCGAGATGGTAGCCACCGGTAAAGAAATTTCAACATTGCGAATGGCAAGTTGAAAAAAGGTTCATTGTGGTGTGTATAGGCTGTTCCGGAGTTTGGGGCAGCCTTTCTTTATTAGTTCGGAGCTATTGGTTCGGAGTTAGTAGAAAAAAAATTTTTAGCCCAGGAATTAATTCCTGGGCTATTCCTTTCTCTTCTTGGTATCCTGTAAGGGACTCTGAAGTTGGATCTTGAAAACATCAGCGTCCCCGAAAATGGGAGACGCTGATGGGACATTTAGAGGGAAAATTGCGGTAACCTTTTTCATTTATACAAGTAAAAACATACTTTAAACCCTGGCATTACTATGAAAACAAATACCAATTCTAATATATCCACCGACGGACCTGTAACATCGCACCGTTATGAATGCATTATGCTGGTGGATGATAATTCCATTGACAATTTTATCAATAAACAGTTGATGGAAAGTTGCGGATTTGCAGGTGAAGTAATGGTGTGCCAATCAGCAAAAGAAGGACTACAGCATTTAATGACCGGGAAGAACTTACCCCAGGTCATTTTTCTGGACATCAATATGCCGGAAATGACAGGATTTGATTTTTTAGAAGCGATGATGCAACTGCCGGAAATTGTAAAGCACCATTGCAGGGTAATCATGCTTTCAACATCTGAAAGTTTTAAAGATCTTAATAGGGCGAATAAAAATCAGTTTGTGCGGAAGTTTTTGAATAAGCCGTTGACGGTGGAGATACTTGCGGCTATTAAAGTTTGAAAGAGGCGAGAGGGCGAGGAGGCGATTGGGCGAGGAGGCAAAGAGACAATTAAGTGACCAGCATCAACTCATTTTCAAATTTTCAAATTCTCTAATTTTCAAATTAAATCACTTCCGCTTCGCCTTGAAATACGCTTTCAGCATTTCACTGCTTTCATCACCCAGAATGCCTCCTTCAATAGTTGTAGTTGGATGTAACAAAGCATAACCTACCCTTTGATAACCCCTTTTTTCATCGTAAGCACCAAAAACAATTCGTGGAATTTGTGTCCAATAGGAAGCCCCGGCGCACATCAAACAAGGTTCTAACGTAACATAAAGTATGCAATCCACTAAATATTTTGAATTGAGATAGCCGGCAGCTGCCGTAAACGCCAACATCTCCGCATGAGCTGTTACATCATTCAAGCGCTCTGTCATGTTATGACCTTTGGCTATGATGGTACTGTTACAAACGATGACTGCACCAATGGGCACTTCATCTTCTTCCAATGCCAGTTTTGCCTCTTTTAAAGCCGCGCGCATAAAAAACTCGTCACTGAGTATAAATTGCTGAGAATCCATGGTTAATAATAATTCAGGTAAAAATAACTTAATTAGTTAGGAGTCCTTAGTTCGGAGTTCGGAGATTTTATTGAATAACTGTTCGCCGAACTCCGAACTCTTGTCTCCAAACTATAAGACTAATAGCTATTTTTGACGTTGGAAAAAAATGGCAAAGAAAACACTGGATTTTGATATAGAAGAACATATCGATTTCGAACTCATCGGAATTATCTGCGCCTTTAAGGATTTCAGGATTTGTTATGAAATTAACAGCCTCCTGGGGATTGAATTAAAAAAAGCAAATGACCTCGAGCTTAAACTGGAAAAAAAAGGATCAACGGGCACGTTCTCCCATTATCAATATATCAATACCGATGAGGAGCAATTTTATCTTATTTCCAATAAAGGAAATCATACCTGGTTCATTCCTGAACAAAAACACATTGACTATTTTATCATGATCAGGAACCGATCTTCTTTTACACAGATACCCGAACTAATCGACAAACTAAAAACCATCAGCCTCATCAACAGCGTGCTAACAATTGACGCCGTAAAACTAAAGAGCGCCGATCATTTTTTATATATAGAACCGGAGGAAAATGTTTAAATGTTGTTTTGAGTTTAGAGTCTTGAGTTTAATGTTGACCGCTGTTATTTAAAATAATTACAATTTTAAGGTCATGATCCTTGATACGCTTATCTCAAACAACCTCCAACCTTTTAAAACCATAAACCCAAAACTTTAAACATTAAACCCAAAAAATGATTCACCGCTTTAACAGAACAAAAATAGTTGCCACGATGGGACCGGCCAGTATGGAAAAACACATGCTGGAAAAAATTATCCGTGCAGGATGCGACGTATGCCGTATCAACAGTTCACATGGCGATCAGGCTATGATGAAAAAAGTAATTGAAAATGTGCGTGAACTGAATAAAGAATTAAAAGTTCATGTTGCAATTTTATTTGATTTACAAGGACCGAAACTCCGGATTGGTGATATTAAGAATGATGAAATTATTTTAGTTGACGGACAGTCCATCATATTAACTACCCAAGAATGTCTTGGCACCATTGAGCGATTATATATAAAGTATCCGCAATTTCACCAGGATGTGGAGGTTGGCGAAAAAGTATTGATTGATGATGGTAAACTCGAATTACAAATTACAGATATCAAAGGTGAAGAAGTTACCGCTAAGGTTACACATGGCGGCAAGCTGACTTCTAAAAAAGGAGTTAATCTTCCCAACACCAACATCTCTTTACCCAGCCTTACTGAAAAAGACAGGAAAGATTTAGAATTCGCTTTGGAAAATGATGTGGACTGGATCGGTTTATCATTTGTGCGTCGTGCGCAAGATATTTTAGAATTGAAAGCCATCATCAAAGCACAAAATAAATCATCACGCGTTATTGCCAAGATTGAAAAACCGGAGGCCTTTGTAAACATCGACAGCATCATCAATGTAAGCGATGGAATTATGGTTGCACGTGGTGACCTGGGAGTGGAAATGCCCATGGAAAAAGTGCCTGTCATTCAAAAATCCATTGTGAAAAAATGCAATGAAGCAGCCAAGCCTGTTATAATTGCCACGCAGATGCTGGAAAGTATGATTACCAATTTTCGTCCGACACGTGCGGAAGCCAATGATGTTGGTAATGCAGTGTTCGACGGAGCCGATGCATTGATGTTGAGTGCTGAAACTTCCGTAGGAAAATTCCCTGTGCAAACAGTAGAAGCCATGCAGAAAATCATCAGTGAAGTAGAGAAGCAGGATGCAATCTATTTTCGGGAAACCCCTCCGGGAAAAACGTCAACCAATGTGCTTTCCGACTCTATTTGTTATACGGCCTGTACCATGGCAAGGCAGACCAATGCACGCGCCATCGTTGCCATGACACATTCAGGAGGAACAGCATTTCGTATTGCATCACACCGTCCAAAAGCAAATATTTTTATTTTTACCGATAATAAACCGCTTCTCAATACGCTGAATTTGTTGTGGGGAGTACAGGTTTTTTATTATGATAAATATGAAAGTACTGATACTACTATTCTCGATGTCAAACAATTTCTCATTGACAATAAAATGGTAGATGGTGGCGATATGGTAATACATGTGGCTAGTACACCATTGCATGATCGTGCTACTGCCAATACGATTAAGCTTACTAAGATTGAGTAATATTTATAGTTCTTAAATTGGAAGTTATTGCTTGACTAATTTTGCAATTCCCTTCCTCCCGTTTTTTTCTTTGACTTCTATTATATATATTCCCGGTAACAATTCTACAGTGTTCAGATAACTTTGGCCATCAAAAGATTGTTGGACGATTATTCTACCACACATATCAAATACGGAGATTATTGCATTTTTTGCACTTGGGGAATAAATTGAACAATAACTATTGGCAGGATTTGGAAATAGCTGAAGATTTAAAACAGGTAATTGCAAATCATTGATTCCTATAGTTGATGTTGTATCACAAAATTTAATAATCCAAAAATCTGTAGTCCCATTACTGCTATGCCAGTTCGGCTGGCTTTTATCACCCCCTATCCCTGATTTTGTAATATTTGACATTACGTAACATCCGTCATTGGTTTGAATGGCAAAACCAGGCCATGTGTAGCTTAAACCCAATGTAGTAAATAATGTTTTATCCCATTGTTTAATACCCAATGAATCAGTTTTTACAACCCATGTTTCCACTTGACCCAGGTTATTATCCGATTTGTCTCCCCCTTGACCCGACCATGAAGAACCTGACAACAAATATCCACTGTCGTATGTTTGCACAACACTTCCAAATCTATCTTCTACATACAATCCCCCAAAATCTTTATCCCATTGTTTATTGCCTGCTGAATCTATTTTAACAATCCAGTAATCGCCTCTATAAATGGCAGATGTATCTTGTGTATTTTGACTTTTATCATCGATACTATCCGAGGTGGAATAACCCCCTAAAATAAATCCACCATCTGCTGTTTGATTCATAGAACCAAATTCATCTGCTCCATTACCTCCGTACATTTTATCCCATTGCTTATTCCCAATCGAATCTATTTTAATTACCCAATATCCACCACCAATATTCTTAATCGATACATCACCACTACTATCTGAAGATGATCCTCCACCTAGTAAATAGCCGCCATCTATTGTTTGCAAAACGGAATAAAATTTATCGGCTCCAGTGCCACCGAATCGTCTATCCCATTGCTTATTTCCTAATGAATCTGTTTTTACTACCCAATAGTCCCAATCACCCCATGAAGGCTGCGTTTTATCGCCACTTACTCCTCCTGATGTATAACCGCCCAAAATATATCCCCCATCCTTTGTTTGTTGAAGTGAAGAAATCGCTTCATGTTGCGATGTTCCAAATCGCTTATCCCATTGTTTAATACCAATTGAATTTATTTTTACAATCCAATAATCTCCACCTCCCCTTGATGGTTGAGTTTTATCACCACTGACTCCTGAATTTGATCCTCCTCCTAATATATATCCTTCATCAAAAGTTTGCTGCATACATTCAATTCCATCGCCACTAATCCCCCCAAATCTTTTATCCCATTGTTTATTACCAAGTGTATCAATCTTAACAATCCAAAAATCACTGGAACCCCATGATGATTGTGTTTTATCACCACTAATGCCGGATTGTGAACTGCCTCCAATTAAGTATCCGCCATCACTTGTCTGAATTGGCGCTGCCCACATATCATCAAACGAAATTCCACCAAATCGTTTATCCCATTTTTTAATTAAAGGATTTTGTGCATATACAAGATTACTCAATAGAAATACAACAAAGTAGAATGAAATTTTTACTTGGGATTTACTAAAGTGTATCATAATTATAGTTCCCTATTTATTAATCAATGCAAACTAATTTAGCCGATTTTCTTACTGTACTCGTCGTAACAACACAATTGTAAACTCCTCCGGTTATTGCAACTTCTGCTCGATTAAGAATAAAAACAGAAGTCCCTTTATTCATTGCAGTATTTCGTAGTAATTGTTTAACCAATCGTCCAGTGTTGTCATATATTTCAAGTGTTATATGGGTATCAAAATCGGAAGTCAACTTGATTTCAATACGGCCCTGAAAAGGATTGGGAAATAAATTTATGTTTAAATCACTTTTAATAATTTCGGCTTTAATCTCTTTGGTATTATTTCTTTGATGCGAGTTGAAAGGATCAGGAGTAGCTTCAATATGTGCATGAAATTTTGAACCCGCACTTGCATGAAACCCGTCTGAAAATTTTATATGATCAGCCGCATATGTATTAATATAACTGCCAAGGGGTATATTATAACCACAGGCAGATGTAGATAGTGATACCGAATTTTGAGCTTTTATTGTCTCATAAAATGGAGTACCTGTGCCACAAAGCGAAACAATTGCAGGAACATCCATGGCAAACGGTTGTGTAATGGCCGTTTGCAAACCGGTTAATGGATCAATTCCTGTCCAGACTGGTACTACCCATCCATTACTCATTTTCAAGGATATATAATCAGTTGGGGGCGCATTAGCAATAGTATTGTTGAATACATGATCACTTATTTGTTGTTCGGTCCAGTTTACGCCTGCGTCTTTTGACAATGAAAGATACGTTACCGTATTACCTGAAGCATCCTTTCCATAATATATTACTCCCAAATATCCTGTAAAAGGATCACATGCAAGCCAAGAATTCCAATGTGAATGATTATAGCTGATAGCAGTTGTTGAATAAGCCAATTGGGGTGCCGACCATGTTGTTCCTTTATCAGAAGATCTAATAATATATATATCGGCTTTATTACTTGTATTGCATCCTGAAGGTAAAGAATTATCATCACAAGGGATCCCCATATTTGGCCAGGCTATATATATATCACCGTTTTGCTGATTGATCGCCATTGTCATCCAACTGGCACAAGTTACACTAGAACAATTAGTAACCGATAGATTGCCTCTAATCCCTTTAATAACCAAGTTAGGAATGTAAAATGAGGCCCCATTAGAAGGCCAACTGTTCCATTTATCAGATGTTTTCGCAAAGCCTATGTATTTTTCAGTGGCTATTCCACCATTATAGTACAATCCCCATGCTGCATAAGCGTCGCCATCAGGTCCAACAGCTATATTTATTCCTGTGTGATACTTAAAATATGGAACACCGGGAGGCAGTGACATTCCTGCTGTTATACTAGCAATCGGATTCCAATTTGTAACTTGACTTATTACATCAGCACTTCTAACTTCAATATTCCAAGACCCTCCTGTACTTGACCAACCGGAATACAATGCTATATGATCAGCAATAGGTCTGTCGTCAATTTCCAGATGATCTTTATCAACATTGCTTCCTGAGAGAGGAAGAGGATTCGTAAAACTTTTGTATGGGGGATTTTGGGTTTTATAGTCAGATTCAATAGTATTAATCGAACCATTTAAGTAAGTAAAATACAAATGGCCATTATGATCAATAACGCCAGCTGGATCACCAGCTGACCCGGTTACCAAAAGTCCATGAATAGGTGACGAAGCGTCCACTTTGCTCCAGGAACTTCCACCATCTTCACTAAAAAACAAAGCTTGCCCAAAAACTCCTGAATTGTTGTTGTTTGCGTTACTTCCACAAGCTACAATAGAAGGATTCCACATATTAAGAAACACTGAAACTTCCCCAATTAACAAATTTGGATCTGTTGAAATAGGGTGATCTGAAAAATCAAAATTGCCGGGTATTTGAGCAATTGATAAATCAAATGATAGTACAAACAAGAAGTAAAATAACTTTTTCATGTCTTTCAAATTATTTAGTCAACAACTTGTGAAGATTTTTATTTTCTGTTTTCAATAGATCATTTTCTTTTTTTAATTGCAATATATATAAAGTATTTTCCTCCGTTTTCTCAAGAATTTTAGTAAGCATTTCACCCATATTAATTTTATCCATTTTCTTTACTTCATCAGCAGAAGGCAATCCTGGCAAATGCTTTTCTTGCATAACAAAAATTTCTAATTCATCAAGCGATTTTAACTGGTAATCTTCATCAAAAACATAATCAGGCCAAGGAGTCCCTGGAGCACACCACATTTCTTTCGCCCCTATTTTACCTCCAACTAATAATTTATAAGGTGTTGCTCCACTAGCAAGTGCAACAGTTGAAGGATGAATTCCAATGTATGTACTTCCACTAAAATAAGAATTGCCATAAACACTGAATCTCATTCCGGGAGGCGGTAACCAATAACCTCCTACTGCAACATTAATTTGAGGACATGTCCAAAGCGTAAGTGGATTTGACCATGATGACCACATTGGCGGATTAATAGTTGTATTACAAGGTGCCGGAGGAGGCTCTGATTCAGCCGGTTCATCCAAGGTAATTTCAGCTTCCGCCAAATTACCATTAAAATCGCTAACATAAACACGATAATAGCCAGCAGCAACTCCCCATAAATCCTCATCATATGTTTGGTTACTCCATTTATATGTATATGGAGGGATTCCTCCAGTAACCGTCAAATCAATATAGCCATCCTGTCCACCAAAATAACTTATATTGTAGTTTCCATAGAGCGAAGGACTTAATTCTAAAGTTAGCACTTGTGAGTTCGCTTTATTAGCAATAAATAAAGATGAAAAGAAAAAACTAAGTGAAAAGAAAAATGTATAATTTAAACGACTAATAAAAGAGTGCTGAGTGCTGAGTGCTGAGTGCTGAGTGCTGCCATCCTGCGCTGAATTGCTTCGGATGGTAAAAGTGAGAGCGTTGAAAGTTGGTTTTTCATAAAATTAAGTTTTAAATTCATTATTGTCCGACTAAATTAGGCATAAAAACTTAGAACCTACAGGCAGGGACAGTGATTTTGATTCGGTCAAATTTTGGGGTAGTTGGCATATGAAAACTTAAGCAATTAATAGTGGTGGCGGATGCGCCTTTTTCCAG
>JANOXC010000082.1:0-35349 GCA_031418215.1 Bacteroidota bacterium | reverse complement strand
CTTAAGAAAAAAATCAACTAAAAAACAATAACTTCACGCACTCAAAAAATACGAAATTGAAAACCTTAACAGGGGCTGGTCAGTTGCCAGTGAAATGACTGGTCAGTTCGTGTGAAATACTCAATTTACTGTCC
The DNA here is from genome assembly GCA_031418215.1 of Bacteroidota bacterium. Classification (GTDB taxonomy): domain Bacteria; phylum Bacteroidota; class Bacteroidia; order AKYH767-A; family OLB10; genus JANOXC01. The sequence continues at coordinate 35,215 of JANOXC010000082.1, read as the reverse complement.
ATCTTGCCTATTGAATGATTTAAAAGCCCAAGTTTGAAAACTTGCGCTGAAGATCCATTCAGCAAGCTATCCTAAAATCAATATCACAGGCTAACCTTATCTACTTTTTACCAATTAAACAGGATATAATCTTTTTGCTTGATATTTACCCGCAAGCCTGAAATGTCCTTGTGCCATTAGGGCGCTTTGCTCACCTTCATAGTGATTGCCTGACTGATGCAGGCCTGCTGCTTCTATGTTAAACTTTGAAGCTAAGTCAAGATGTAACGCTGCATTATGATAGTCAGCAATAATCTGTTTTGTCCGTTCGGCTTCTTCTTTCGTTTCATTTCTTTTAGCAGGTGGATTTACTTCTGTAGCAGTTGAATTATCCTTACTAAAATGAGTTTTTGCGTTGATGGGAAAGTATATTCTGAAGGTGCTGCCTTGGTTCACATCACTTTCAACTTCCACTTTTCCACCCAGTGCTTCTGCCTGGATCTTCACTAAATTTAAACCAATTCCTTTTCCAGCAATTTTTTTATTATGAAATCTTTTGTAGAGACCAAAGATTTTATTTCCGTTTTTTTTCAAATCAATCCCCATTCCGTTGTCTTTAATGATAAGGCAAATAAATTCATTAATCTGACGACTTTGCAACTCAATTTTTAAGGGAACATCCGGCAAACGGTATTTAATGGCATTTGACACCAAGTTGTACATAATGCTATAGAGGTAGCTTTTCACAGTAATGATACCTTGGTTGTATTCAAAATTTGCTGTAATGCTTGCTTTGCTTTCTTTAATTTCATTGCCAAGAACATGCTCAATGAGTTTCAGTTCTGTATTGAAGTCCACGTATTCCGTGTGCTTTTCATCATTACGGATAGCGATTGTAGCATTCATATCCTTCACAATAGTATCCAAAGCTGTTAAAACACCTGCTACATTTTCCAGTATTGTTTGGTCATTTATTTTGATTTGCGGATCAATATGCGAAACGGTTACTAAGCCTAATATCCTTGCGATGGGTGCCCGCAGATCATGCGAAACTGTTTTGGCAAACTGCTGGAGGTCTTTATTTTTCGCTTGGAGCCGTTCAACCAACTCAAGATTGTCTTTTTGTGATCCCTTTTCAATAGCAAGTTTGGAAAGCTGCTCTTTCAATTCGCTTATTGCCATACGGTCGGAAATGTCAGTTAAAATAGCACATATTGCGTATGCTTTGTCGTCGCTATCAAAAAGAGGGAATTTTGCAACATGATAGATATGCATGATTCCATCTGGGTGCATAATCTCCTCTTCCGACTCTACAAGCCTTGAATTTATAATGGCGTTCAAATCGGTTTGCACTGGTTCAGCCGAGTGTTTGTTTGTGATTTGACCAATCGCATTTTTCTCTGTCAAATCGTTGGCCTTAATACTATAAACTTTTTCTGCCTGTTTGTTAATAAAGAGGCACTTCCCATCAATATCCTTAATATATATTATTGAATCCGTGTTTTCCAGAATACCATTTAATGTGGATGAACTTTTGTCCAACTTCCTTTTGTTAAGACTATGTTCTGTGACATCCCTGAAAATTAAGGCACCGCCGATAATTTCTGCTTTCTCATTGTGAAGTGGCATAGCACTGTCAACAATAATGCGCTGTGTTTTATCTTTTTTAATTAAGATGGTGTGGTTGGCAAGCAGGGTAATTTTATTTTCTTTAAGAGCTTTGTTAATCGGGTTTTCAATAGGTAGAAGTGTACTTTCATTTATTGCATCGAATATACTTTCTATTGATTTGTCTTTCGATTCAGAAATGCTCCAACCTGTAAGCTCTTCTGCCACCTTATTCATTGTTGTGATTTTACCTTTCGTATCAGTTGCGATTACACCATCTTCTTTGCTCAATATTATTTCTGAGAACCAATTATGGCTGATTAATATGGAAGGCAGTGGATTTATATTTCCACTGTGATCATTAGAGGTTGTTTTATGCATTTTTCTTTTTTTAAAAAAATGTTACATTAATATTGACGATACGAAAGTAAATGATGCCATGCTGATAAATGTTATATAATTAAGGTTAAGAGTTGTATAATACTTTAAAATATAGATTATATCGATTATGAACCAATTGATGTTTACAAAACGTATGAATTGAGGTAATTAATTTAGACCCAGATGTATTTACTTTCCATCTTATTTTAGAATAATTTTAAGTTGCATGACTTATTCCATGAATTCAAACTTAAAGTTGATGACTTCCCACATCTAGGCGTAGTTTGCAACTGCGCCTTTTTTCCAAGTAGTAGGAAAGAGCAGCCTGTAGTATACGCAGCATACAATTAGTATTAGCACATGCAAAAGAAAAAGTAGGGGTGCATATAAAGGGGTCTATACATGCATTGAGGCATAGCTTTGCCACCCATTACTCAAACGAGACACCGACCTGATGAGTATAAAACGGTTACTGGGCTACAATAGTCTGCGCACGACAATGCCTTCTAACGCAAGTCTTATAGCGAGGGCTGTGCTTAACCTGACTTGAGCATTTAAATCAATAGTTCAGCTGATATAGTAAAAAATTTCACTTTTACTGCAGACTTTAAATTCACAGAAATAAACATGTGAATCTTGTAATTAATATTAAAAGTTTCATAATGTTTATCCTCAAAAAGAGGAGGAGCTTTGATGAATGAATTATAGTCATAAAACACGCTTCAAAAATGTTAAGTAAGAAAATAGAAGCTGCTTTAAATGAACAGGTGGCTCTTGAGCATGAGTCATCACAATATTATTTAGCCATGGCGTCTTGGTCGGAAGTTAAAGGTTATCGTGGTGTCTCCATGTTTCTCTTTCGTCAAAGTGAAGAAGAACGTTTGCACATGCTGAAATTATTTCATTATATCAACGACCGTGGTGGACATGCACTGGTTCCCCATCCTCCAAAACCGCCGAAGTCATTTAATAATGTGAATGAAGTGTTCGAACACATTCTTGAGCATGAGCAGAAGGTGTCATTGGAAATCAATAATCTGGTGGATAGCTGCTTAAAGGAAAAAGATTACACAACTAATAATTTTCTTCAATGGTATGTCACTGAACAGATCGAAGAAGAAAACCAGGCACGCTTTGCGTTAGATAAGTTAAAACTTATTGGTAATGATAAGGGAGGCATGTATCAGTTTGACCGCGACCTGTTCATGATGCCGACAAAAGGACTTTAGAAGAAGTGTTTACATGGTTTAACGGGTAACGTATCCCAATTTGACGCAAGTCTTTTGACGAGGGATGACTTATTCTTTCAAAATAAGTTGTTTTCAGAATTTGAATAATCAAAAGGGATTTTATGGAAATCTATATGCAAATCATTTGGCTTTTTGTTCTGGCCATACCCATTGCTTGTATTTCATGGACAGTTGCATTTGAGGAAATCTTTCGGGAACCAAGAGAATATTTCATTAAACAAAGTAAGCAAGGAAAGTCATTATTAATGAGAAAATTAAATTTTCTTATGACTTGTGAGTACTGTTTTAGCCATTACATAACTATTCTATTTCTTTTACTAACTGATTACAAGTTATTGATGAATGATTGGCGCGGTTATATTATAGCCGGGTTTTCATTGGTGTGGGTTTCGAATATATACATGAATTTATTTGGATTGATGCGCCAAGGCATTAAAAAGGAAAAAACCGAAATTAAAATATTAGAAAATAAATCAGAAATATAATTTAACTGTTGGTGTCAGTCCTGTTGATCGGGATGTGGGTTTCAACAAGGTATTTTTAATAATCTCTACACACGTTGGAACTTCTGACTTATAATTCATAAAATACAGCTACTTATTTTGTCAAAGTTATTAAGGGAAATGGCTTTTATTGATGCTCCAGTATGTTAATTATGTAATCCATTTTATTAATTGTATAACACTCAGTTTAATTAACAATAACATATTTGTGGAGTAGGAATTTTGAGACAAATTAATTCAGTTTACGATGGACAAAATTAAAGACAACAAAAACCAACCCAAGGAAGGTATGTTGAAAGATGGTACCTACCAGGATTACAACAAGCAAAAACCGGATCCTGCAGACCCCAATCAGGAGAAGGAAAAACAGGGTTCTTATGAAAGTGCAACTAAAAAGGAAAGTGAAGAGGTAACAATTAATACGGCTCTAGGGAGCAAGGAAAATCAAAACACCGATTTTTTTTACAAGTTCTCAAGCATGGCGCTCGACAATGAAAGGTGGACAGAATGATGCTTCAATTCCTGAAGAAACGTTAACTAAAACAAAGGTCATCGTTATTATTTTTCTCAAATTAATGAGTAAACATTTTGATCCGCGAGCTGTCTTTCCAATATCACAAATAAAATGATTGAATGAAAAAATTTAACGCTTTTGCTGCAATATCATTAATTTTAATTTCACTAATATTTAGTTCATGTACAGTTATTGGTGGAATATTCAAGGCCGGAATGGGCTTCGGAATAATCATTGCAATTGCTGCTGCAGTCTTCCTTGTATTTATTTTTATGAAGACAAGGAAAAACAAGTAAATTACTAAATCACAATCAAAATATACGCTATGTCAACAGAAAAAAGATTAGGCATTTGGATGGATCATTCAAATGCTCATGTAATGGAATTTACAACAGACATTAAAACCAACATTATTGAAGCAGAATTCAGTGTGAATGATAAAGAACAAAATTTAGGAAGGAATGAAAACCTGTTGCACAATAAGGAACAGCATGAACAAACTGCATTTTATAAGAAGTTAATTGAAGTAATTAAAAATTTCAAAGAGGTGCTGCTGTTTGGTCCAACCAATGCAAAAGTTGAATTGTTTAATTTATTAAGAGACAATCATCTTTTCGCAAGCATTAAAATTGATGTCAGGCAAGCGGGTAAATTGACGGAAAATCAAGAACACGCATTTGTAAGAGACCATTTTGCGCCACATTCATTTCATCAACATAAGGTATAATTTATTAATAAAAAGACGTTATGAAAACGAAAAGGCTAATTAAAATTGTTCCTGAAGGGCAAGGCACTCAACTGAATGCTTATCTTCCGGGGTATCCGATGTATCCTGACAAAGATGATATATATAACCAATCAAAAGAGGAAGCAGATATAAACCCCGAAGATATTTCCAATGTTAAGGCGACGAATGATAGCAAAGGGGGGAATAACGAAAAGGATTTTGTTCATGATGTTTCAGGAAGCGATCTGGATATTCCCGGTGCTGAATTAGATGATGCTCAGGAAAATATTGGCAGTGAAGATGAAGAAAATAACTATTATAGTTTAGGAGGTGAAGGATAATGAATTGCATGTTTTTCAAAGTAAATGCAAAATCACTTCTCTTCTGAATCCCTCAGCTCCTTCTGCAAGCCATTGGCGGCCGATGGATAGCTCTTGGCACTTAACACCTAGCTTTTTTGTTGACTGACTTGTGTAGTAAAATTAATAATGTTCATGACAACTACCCTTGAAGTTAAGCTTTAACTTTTGTATTAGATATTTTTCATTTTATATTAAAATTACGCTATTGGAGTTTAGGATAAATGCAAATCGCTCAAAGCGAATTTCCTCCGTTAGTTGTCCATATTTTAGCAAATCATCAATCCCTTGCTCATCCCTTGCGCAAATCTTAACTACCACTGGCGCACCCCGATCGCTATCGGGGCTTAGCGTGGAGTTTTATCTTTGCCTGACTTGTGCCTTAACATAATTAGTGAATATGATGGGCAGTTATAATTCTTCCTTAAAATGTAATTAAATCTGAACATGATAGTTGATTTAGATCGTCATTTCTATTGAATGATTTTAAGTAATAAGTCTGAAGGCTTGTCAAAGGGAAGTTGTAAGCAATTACATTAAAAAATTAATAAAGGCAGGATATGCCTGTTTAATTTAGTTAAATTTGACTGGATGAATTGATTTTGTCTTGCTAAAAGCATGGCAATTAAAAAAATAAAATTAAAACAAGGCACAAATGAAAACAATAATTCTTAATGGCTTCCTGATCTTATCAAGTATTATCAACTCTTCTGCCCAAGTGACTACAGAATCAAATTCATCAACAAAGGAAGTCAAAAAACACAATGTTAACATTTCTGGTGTGTTGCAAGTCCACTATCTCACTGAATTTAATACTAATGGCGATTCCATTCAGGATCCTTCCGGTTTCCGCATTTTGCGTGCGCGTTTAACTGCAAAAGGTAAGATCAACAAATACATTTCTTATGAAGTGATGATCGATCCCCGTGCTCCTGAACAGGGAGGAATTTTACGCGATGCTTTTATTGAATTTCATGTGATAAAAAATCAAATCATTCGTGTAGGCCAACAGAAAACACAATTTGGCTGGGAGAACCCACAATCAATTACGGAACTTTATACAGTAAACCGCGCCGAAATGTCGGATGGCGTTTCAAGAGGAGAAACACTGCGCGATATTGGAATTGGGGTTTTAGGAAAGGTTAAACTCAATGATATTTTATTATTTGAAGATGCCATTACATTTACAAATGGAACTAAAATGGGCATAACCGGTCCATATGATTTTAATCCGAAGAAAGCACTGTGGGGCAGAGTTGGTCTTCGCTTGCTAAAGAATGGATTTGATGCACGTTTAGGAGGTTCTTTCGGCTTTGGCGGAATACGTTATCTAGGGGATGACATTATTGATCCTTCCGATGATGTATATGCAGACTTCAATCGAATTGGTACCGATTTGCAAATTGACCATAAATATTTTTTCCTTGCCGCTGAATATGCACAAGGAACTGACCATGTTAAAGATACATTATATGGAGAACCGATGGGTTACCAGGTGATGTTAGCGTTTAAAACAAAATGGAAGGTTGGGCCGTTGGCACGTTACGATACTTTTGAAGATGAATGGAAAGTTTTAACGTTAGGTGCGTATTATGGCAACCCTAAAGATAAGTTCCGCATTTTGATCAATTACTTATTGAGAGGCAACATAACAGATGTTCCGGGAGGGCACGATGACAGATTGTATGTTCAGGCTCAAATAACCTTCTGATTATTAAACAGAATATTTGCGGCAAACTATAAAGGGCATTCATTGGCAGTTTTATATTAATGACAACCTTCTCGCGTAAGTCTCTTTTCGTTGACTCAACACTGGCGCAAGTCTTAGTGCGGAGGTTTAGCGCAGCCTGACTTGTGTCTTTAAATCAATAGTCCATTTGATGTTTATGAAAAAGCAGCCTTAGAAGTAATAAATTCAGAACATGATATATTTATTTTACATCATACTTTTTGAATGATTTAAAGTCACAAGTTTGAAAACTTGCGCCAGGATAGGGGCCAGGATAGGGGGCTTTTTGATGTTTTCTAATAGCTTGCTTCAAGGTAATAAATTCAGAGCTTAATGTCTATACTTTCCATCTTGTTTTTGAATTTTCCAAAGTCGAAAGTTTGAAAACATGCGCTAGAAAGGGGATAAAAAGTTCGTTCCTTTTGGACATAGGTTTATGTCAATAGTCTCTTAATTCGTTAATTTTGAATTTTACATTCGACGTTTTTCATTTTAATTAAATTATTTATGTTGCCCTAAATATAAATACGATGAAAAAAGCAATAATTAAATGGTCATTCAGAGTCTTGTTATTTGCAGTGACACTGTTAGGACTTTTGGTTATTATTGTTTTAAATCCATCACTGATGTATGCCAATAAAAAGATATTAGGAGACTTCAATGTATATCACGACAACCCAATTGATAAAGATTGCAAGTTGAGACTGGACGATGCAATGAATATTTTACAGACGAGCGAACTATATGATTCAACAATAAAATTTGACATTTGCCTGAATGATGGTTCACATTTTCCGGAGCTATTGGAAATTTTCCTGGGGCGGGCATTTGCACTTGGTTATACATCCAATAAAGTGACTTTGTGTGGTAAAACAAACTTTCAGGAGAATTATGTTGAAGTGAATGGATTAAAATGGAATTTGACGCAATTGCTAGCTCATGAGGAAACACATTGCCTTGTCTTTCACAAATTAGGTTTTTGGAATTCAAATCCTGTTGCCAATCATCCCAAATGGAAATGGGAGGGTTATCCTGAGTATGTTGCGAGACAACAGCCTTATCAATTAGTACTAGCTAAAAACATAGAACAACTAATAGAGGGAGAAAAAAAAGAAAAAGACGAATGGGGAATTAGTTTTGCCGACAGTACCATTACTTCCAGAGAATATTTTAAGTACAGATTGTTAAATCAATATTGTTTTGAAATCAGGAAAATGTCTTTTAATGATTTGTTAAATGATACTTCAAGCGAACAAACAATCGAGAAACAAATGATGGACTGGTATGATATGCAGAAATTGACTGAATAGGTCATTATTATTGACGAGAAAATATTTTATTATCTATAATAAATAATCAATTTGACAGCATATCTATCATATAAATTTATCAACGACGAAGCGTTCATTAACACCTTCGACGAAGCCCCTTTATGGAGTGCCTCATTTGGACTTTTATTACTTAAGCATTTAGAGCTGAAACCAAATGTTACTGTTATTGACATAGGTTCAGGTGCCGGTTTCCCATTGCTGGAGCTTGCAGCACGAATGGGAAAATCGTGTAAACTATACGGCCTTGACCCTTGGTCGAATGCAAACAAGCGTGCACGTCAAAAACTGAAAAACTATGATATCAAAAATGTTGAAATAATTGAAGGCTCTGCAGAACAAATTCCTTTTGACGACAGTTCAATAGATTTAATTGTTTCAAATCTGGGCATTAATAATTTTGATAAACCAGCAGTTGTCTTTAAGGAATGTAATCGGGTTTTAAAACCACGTGGAAAACTAGCATTAACGACCAATTTAAACGGGCATTGGAAAGAGTTTTACACAATATTTTACTCAACATTAAAACAAATTGGCAAGGAAAATTTAATACCTTTTCTCAAACATGATGAAGAACATAGAGGGACGAAAGAAAGTGTTACCCAACTTTTTACTGACAGTGGTTTTGTTAATGTCCGGCACTTTGAAGAAAGTTTTATTATGAAATTTGTGGATGGCAGTGCATTTTTAAATCACAACTTTGTTAAATTAGGCTGGCTCACATCATGGATAAAGCTTTTCCCTACTGACGAATTGCAAGCGATTTTTTCTGCACTTGAAGAGAACTTAAATGCCTATTCAAAACTAAACAACGGACTGGCATTGACAGTTCCCATGGCTTTTCTGGAAGGGCAAAAAGCTTGAGTATGTCTAACTGATTTTTGTAAAATATAAAATAATAAATTTGGCACTTTATAACATCCTTGCCGAATTTAGTAGATGCTATGAGCTAGAACCTAACAGATAAACCTTAGTCTCCGACAAATAAAAAGTCATTAGAAATTGCATAATTTGAAGCTTACCGACGAAGTATCCTTCCCCTACTAGCTTTTACAATGTTAAATCAGCTAATTCATGCTTAAACAGGGGTAATTATCAATGCTAAAGTGTATTTTCGACACCTAATAAATGCTAAACCATAAATAATCTTCATCTCTAACAACTATTCAATGAAAAACCTTCTTTCTACACTTGTTTCGGTAGCATTGCTAACAATAATCAGTTGCAACTCCCCGAAGCAATCGACCCCTGAGAAAGCCGATAGTGGCAATCAGGCATTTGCAACATTTGAAGACAACTTTTTAGATGCTTACTGGAAGCAATATCCCTCTGCAGGTATTTTTGTAGGGTATGGTAAATATTATGAAAATCTGGTTATTCCTGATAGTGCTTCATTTGCAAGCAATGTTGAATTTTCGAAATTATGGCTCGATTCGCTTAATAAAATTGATTTAAAAGGGTTGAGCAATAACAATCAGATAAGTCTCAAGATTATTAGAAACCAGTTGGAAAGTGATGTTTGGTATACCACTGTTTTTAAATCTCAGGAATGGAATGCCTCCGGTTATAACTTAGCAGGTGAATGTGATTACATCATCAACCAACCTTATGCACCCTTGGATGAGCGGCTGAAAACGCTTTCAAAGCACTTAAAGCGTTCAGATGAGTATTACGCTGCTGCATTTAAAACACTTAAAAATCCGACGAAGGAACATTTGGAAATGGCTATTCAGCAGAACCTGGGTGGTATTTCTGTTTTTGAAACTTCATTAACTGACTCAATCAAGGCTTCCGGTTTAACAGAAGTAGAGAAGAATGAATTGCAACAAAACGTTGCTAAAACAACTAAAGCTATTAACAGCTATGCTGATGCTTTAAAAACAATGCTTGCCGATAAGAAGCAAGAATACCGCAATTTCAGAATAGGAAAAGAATTGTTTACACAAAAGTTTCTATATGATCTAACAACCGACCTCACTCCGGAGCAGGTATATGAAAAAGCAACTGCCGACAAACAAATATTCCATTCAAAGATGGCAACCATTGCCAATTCTTTATGGGAGAAATATTATGGAAAGCAAAACAAGCCGAAAGACAGTTTACAGATGGTGCAAATGGTGCTCGACAAAGTACAATTGCAGCACGCTGCACCGTCACATTTCTTTGATTCACTTACCGCACAAGTTTATCAATTAAAGAAATTTATCCTCGAAAAAGATTTATTTGATTTTGATACAGCTTCTCCACCAATCGTTGTCAGATATATGCCTGCTTATGCAAGAGGATTTAGCGCAGCAAGTGCAGAATTTACTCCTCCTTATCAAAAAAGCGGAACTACCTATTATAATATTGATGACTTTACATTGTACAAGCCTGAAAAAGCAGAGAGTGTTTTAAAAGAATACAATAACTATTCTTCTCAACTGCTTTCCATCCATGAAGCGGTTCCGGGACATTGCGTTCAAGGAATTTACAACAATAAAAAATCTCCTGATATTGTTCGCGCCGTATTTCAGAATGGTGCCATGATTGAGGGTTGGGCTGTTTATGCGGAGAGCATGATGCTGGAAGAAGGATGGGGAAACAATTCACCTGAATTGATGTTGGTGCATGATAAGTTAAAACTGCGTGAACTGGCCAATGTCATCATTGATTATGATTTACAATGCCTTAATAAATCAAAGGAAGATTTAGTAAACCTGATGGTGAAGGAATGTTTTCAAACTCCGGCACAAGCGGAAGAGAAATACCACCGTGCAACTGTTTCACAGGTTCAGCTTTGTTCATACTACACAGGTTCAACAGCTATACAGGCACTACGCGAAGAGTATAAAACGAAAATGGGAGATAAGTACAGCCTGAAAAACTTCCATGAGACATTCTTAAGTTTTGGCAGCTCTCCGGTAAAGTATATACGTGAAGCAATGTTGCAGTAATTTATAGATTGCAACGCAATCGAAATAATGAAGCAAAAGGCACAATTCTCCGGACTTGTGCCTTTTTTTTATATTTGTAATTCATAGACTGACCATTAACAATTAATCATTAACCATTTTCAAATGGCTGAATTAAAAACAAAAAAAACTGAACTAAGTGTTGAGGCTTTTTTAAAAAAGGTTCCTGAAGAACAAAAACAAAAGGACGCATTTGCCATTCTTGAAATGATGGAGAAGGCCACGAAATCAAAAGGTAAAATGTGGGGTTCGGCCATCATAGGTTTTGGCGAAAAGCTTCTGAAATACGAAAGTGGTCGTGAGTTGGATTGGTTTGTTATGGGATTTTCACCAAGGAAACAGAATTTCGCTTTATACATTCCAGGAACAGTGGAGAAACAACAGGTACTGCTGAAGAAATTAGGAAAACACAAAACAGGAAAGGGTTGTTTGTACATTAATAAACTCGAAGAAGTTGATCTGAAAGTTTTAAAAGAAATAATTAATCAAGGTCTTATACAATAATTTAATCATGAATCCAATCCTTAAAAACATTTTAGCAGTTATTTCCGGTCTGCTCATTGGTAACATACTAAACATATCAATTATCATGGTAAGTGGTTCCATCATTCCGCCTCCGGAAGGAGCAGATCTAACTACTATGGAAGGATTAACAGCATCAATGGCATTGATGCAACCAAAGCATTTTATTATGCCATTTCTGGCACATGCGTTGGGTACTTTAGTTGGTTCATTTGCAACAGCACTGATAGCTGCTAATCATAAAATGAATTTTGCAATGGTGATTGGTTCCTTTTTCCTGATAGGTGGGATTGCCAGCGTTGTAATGCTTCCTTCACCAATCTGGTTTACTATATTAGATTTGGGAGGAGCATATATTCCAATGGCGTTTTTTGGAGGGAAGTTGGCAGGATTGAAGAGTAAATAATATGACCTAAATAATAGGAGATTGCCCTTATTTATGAAAATGTCAGATAGTATTCATTGCTTAGTTTTTACAGTAGTTGTTTTAATTTCCTGTTCAGCAAATGGACAAACTATTGAAGAAGCATCAGCCATGTTTATGCGTAAGCAATTTGATTCTTCTTATGTAGCTGCCAAGCATATCATTGAAAAAAATGCGGCAATACCTGATGCATATGTCGTTGCCGGGAGATCACTGGTAGCTATGAAGAAATACGAGGAAGCAACAGGTTATTTGGAGAATGCCAAAACTTTTCCCGAGGCAAAAGATTATTCGAAAGCTTGGGCGATGTGTGAATTGGGCTGGTGTTATTACGCAAAAGGCGAGTACAATAAGTCAAAAGAGAATTTAGTAAGTTGTATTAAACTGAATGCAACGAAGAATGCAACTAAGTCAGCTCAGTTTACAATGATTAAGTTAGGTTTTGATAAGCTATATGATTCATGGATCACAAAAGAATCAACACATTTCCGTTTTCATTTTCAGGATACTGCGAAATTGGCAAATATTACTCGTTTTATTCATTTGAAAGAGATGGCATTTGATACTATTAATCTATTTTTTAATGCCTCTCTAGCTAAAAAGATTGATTATTTTGTTTGGAGCGATACAGAACTTGCAGACAGCCTCTTTCATCATCGTTTAGCTTTCAGCGAATCCGGACTTTGTTTAACTCATACCGACCCTAAACATACCATTGGACATGAAATGACGCATTCTATTAGTTTTAACGCTGTTAGACCGAAAAAGCAAACACAATTGATTGCGGAGGGAGTCTGCGTTTGTTTTGACGGGTCCAATAGGGATAATATAGCTGCCATAAAAAAGAATATGGATTCGCGAATTTCAATCAGTGAAATATGGAAAAATGATAATATGATTGGTGATGAGGTTATTTACCCATTAGGCGGGGAATTGTTAAAAAGATTAATATTGAAATTTGGTAGAGAAAAATTCATACAGCTTTTAGCTGATCAGTCCTATGAGAATGCAGAAAAGATTTATGGAGCGGAATTGTCAAAAGTATTGTTTAAACTAGAAGGAGAAATAAATCCGAAATAAGGTTTGTTGAAAATTTTAAGTATCGCTTAGCGTAGTTATTCTATAGGCGATTTTATTTTCTGCTAATGATTAAAATCTGCTAAATTTGAGCAATGGCAAATAATACTTCACAGCATATTCTTAGTACTTCTGCAAACCTACTGGGTTTTTGCCTTTTTGTGATCACTTCTTTACAAATAAGTAATCATTCTGAGATAAGTTTAATTGATGAATTTACTTCTGTTATTGCGTTCATGCTGGTTGTTTCTTGTATTTTTTCTTTTCTTTCAATCAAGACAATAAATATAAAGAAGGAGCAACTGTTTGAATCAGTGGCTGATTATCTTTTTATTACGTCGCTTATTGGAATATTGGTAATTATAGCACTAATTGCGCTAAACTTTATTAAATGAGTAGTACAAGTAAACTACCTGAAATAACATTTACGTTTTGGGTAATGAAAATTTGTGCAACCACCTTAGGCGAAACTGCCGGTGACCTACTTTCGATGACGTTGAATATTGGCTATGCAATTAGTTCTTTAATACTCATCACATTCTTTTTTGTGACTTTGCTAATGCAATTAGTTTCAAAAAAATATCATCCCGTAATTTATTGTGCGGTAATTCTTTCTACAAGCACAGCCGGCACTACCATGTCTGATTACATGGATAGAACTTTAGGTCTTGGTTATGCAGTCGGCTCTCTTACGTTAGTTATCCTGTTATTTTCAACATTGTTAATCTGGCGTATAACAGAAAAATCGCTGTCATTATCAAACATTAAATCGTTGCGTGGCGAGCTTTTTTATTGGATAGCAATATTATTCTCAAATACCCTTGGAACAGCATTAGGTGACTTCCTTGCTGATAATTCAGGATTGGGTTTTGCGGGAGGGGCAATACTTATTGGATTTTTTCTTTTGGTTATTTTATTGGCCTATTTCTATTCAAAAATTTCACATGTTGGTTTGTTTTGGGCAGCTTTTATTTTAACAAGGCCATTTGGAGCAACTTTTGGAGATTTACTTACCAAGCCTCTTGAAAAAGGAGGTTTAAATTTTGGTACGTTGGGGTCGTCATTATTTCTCTTTGTTATTCTGGCGATTTTAATTGTTATATCCATGAGAAGATTAAATGTTGAAAAAGATATTCGGTTAAGTTGAACTTATGCAATATAAAAACTCAATTAAATGAATTCAGAAGAATTGAAAAACCTGCAGGCCCCTTTAAAGGATAAGTATCGTGAGCAACCTGCTGCTGCCATGATTACTTTAAGATCCGAAGGAAAAATTGGCGAGGGAATAACCTGTAAAGTTTCATCAGGAAAGGCCATAGTGGAAGCCGGCTTGCATGCAGCAACCGGTGGAAGTGGTGTGATGGCTTGTTCAGGTGATCTGTTGTTAGAAGCGCTGGTTGCTTGTGCAGGTGTCACATTGGGCGCAGTATCAACGGCTATTGGTGTGGTAGTTAATGAAGGGACTGTCAGGGCAGAGGGTGATTTGGATTTCAGAGGCACATTAGGTGTATCCAAAGACGTGCCTGTTGGTTTTGTCTCCATACGTCTATTTTTCAATCTGGATACCGATGCAACAGCAGAGCAAATGCAATCAATTGCCAAATTAACAGAAAGGTATTGTGTAGTATATCAGACATTGGTTAAAGGTGTTACAGTCGAAACATCTTTTACCCGGTCAAATATTAATCACTGATATTTAAAAGTCGACGTCTTAAGATATCAATAATTTGGAAAGCCTCATTCATTATTTTCGGAACACAATAATTTGATCAATCCATCACTGTAAAAATTTCCCTGTAGGAACTTTCAATCAAAGGAATGAACTTCTGGTACCATTCTCCCCATTCCTTTTTTGACATTGTCTGGCCTATGTAGCTTTCAAAATCAGCAAGGTTTTTATGGCTGAATTCAAGCACCATGGTATACGACGGACCTACCAGGTCAAAAAGAACCCTGCTCTTTGACTCATCTGCACCCATCAATTTCCTGGACTCGATCATTAATGCTTTAACATCTTTTGCCTTTCCGAATTTCATACGGAACACGTCACGGACTACAATCATTGGTTTATAGTTTTAGTGGTTTATATAATAATGAGTTGATGTAAATATAACTGCAAAACAACCAATAACCAACTACTTTATTATGGATTATCTAATTTCTTCATGATTGTCTTTTTTTTTTATCTTTCCACGCACAATCTGTAACTATGAAAAGCAAACACCCAAAAGCATTGCCCTTTCTCTACCTAAGCGAAATGTGGGAACGATTCGGTTTTTACCTCATGCTGGGCATCTTTTTTCTTTATATGACCGATACCCAAAGGGGCGGACTGGCCATGGACAGAAAGCAGGCCTCCGATATTTTTGGAACATTTATCGCCCTCGTATATCTCACACCATTTGTCGGTGGCTTGCTTGCCGACAGGATATTAGGTTACCGATGGTCGATTACACTGGGCGGTATACTAATGGGAATTGGATACTGCGGGCTTGCATTGCCTGGCATGGGGGCCTTTTATATATCACAAATCATCATCATCATCGGGAATGGATTTTTTAAACCTAATATCTCAACATTATTAGGCAATGTTTACAATGATGAAAAATACAAAGGCTTAAAGGATACAGGATACAATATCTTTTATATGGGAATTAATATTGGTGCTTTCATCTGTAATTTTTTTGGATCCTATTTGCGAAATAACTTTAGCTGGGGGGCAGCCTTTATGGCAGCAGGTATCGGTATGTTTATCGGAGTTGCCATTTTCTGGATTGGTATGAAGCACTACGTTCACGCCGATGTTAAAAAGCCAGCTAAGCCCGAAGATATGCCTGTTTCAAAAATTCTTGGCATAACTATTCTGCCTGCATTCATTGCCGGCTACATTGGCTGGATTATTCCCGGTAATATTTTTGGAAGCGATAGTACTGATGCATTTATTTTAGGTGCACTTCCCGTTGCCGGATATTATATTTCATTAATTGTTCGGGCCAATAAGGAAGATAAAAGACCGCTCTCTGCTTTATTGGCTGTGTTTGCCGTTGCCATTGTGTTTTGGGCCATCTTTAAGCAAAACGGAACAGCACTTACAACCTGGGCTGAGAGCTATACCAACAGGGAGATTGCTCAACCCTTTATACCTGCTGCAAAATCAATTGGTGTAGTGCAGGAAATTAAATACAGCAAAGATTCTGTTCCTGTTACTGATGACCAGTTTAAAATACAGCGCGATGAAAGTGGAAATGTAATTAAGGAAATTAATTATCCATTGTACTATAAAAATGTTGCTGCAAGTGATTTGCCGCCTGAAGGAGAAAGTGTTAAACTTGTTTCAACGGAATTGTTTCAATCGGTAAATCCATTTTGGGTGGTGGCACTTACCTTTCCCGTGATATGGTTTTTTTCCTGGCTCAAAAAAAGAAATAAGGAACCTTCCACACCCTATAAGATTTTCTATGGATTGTTTATCACAGCGCTTTCCACATTAGTGATGGTGGGAGCTACCTATGCTAGTTACAACGGAGCTGAAAAGAGCTCCATGCTTTGGCTGATTGGCTGCTATGGCGTAATAACAGTTGGCGAATTGTGCTTAAGCCCAATGGCGTTGTCACTGGTTTCAAAACTCTCCCCACCACGCTTAACAGGACTGATGATGGGCGGTTGGTTTCTATCTACTTCTATTGGCAATAAAATGAGCGGTGTCTTGGCAAGTATGTGGGATAACTATGATCACAAAGCCAATTTCTTTTTAGTAAATTGTTTTTTAGCACTTGCAACAGCTGTCATAATTTTATTGATGATAAAATGGTTGACCGGAATAATGAAAGAACATAAGGTTTGATATAAATTTCTAATAAATGGAAATAAGGCAGAAAATTATTACCTTCCTGATGTTTAACGGCAAGGCAGAGGAAGCAATGGATTTTTACATTTCCCTCTTCGAGGACTCCGGCATAATAAACATTACCCGTTATGGGGAAGAAGATGTAGTTAATGTCGGAAAGGTAATGTATGCCGCTTTTAAATTGAACGGTCAGGAATTCATGTGTATTGATAGTATAGTAAATCATAATTTTACTTTTTCACCTGCTATATCATTATTCATTAATTGTGATTCAGCGGCAGAAATAGACAGGTTGTTCAATCTGTTGTCAGAAAAAGGAAAAGTTTACATGCCGTTGTCTTCTTATCAGTCAACTGAAAAATTCGGTTGGGTGGAAGACCGATTTGGCGTTTCCTGGCAGTTGAACCTCGATAATTTAAAATAAAATCGAATAACTTTATTTAATTCATTTGTCAATACGATTAATGAATAATTATTTTGAAAGCCGGGGGAAACGGAAGTAGTATAATTTTAAGAGAACTTTCATTCATTGCAGGTTATTTATGAAAATTCTTGATTTTTACTGTGGGTAGCCTCTTCAATCACTTAAGAATTTAATCTACTGCTAATGGTAGAATCCTTACAATAGCAAGATAAGTTTTATTACGAATTATTTTTCCGGCTAACTTTATATGACGAAAGTCATGGGTAAACATGTAAATTATGTAAATTATTTTATGAGTTTTGTAACAAGGCAAATGAGAATAATTTAGAATTTTGCGTATTAAATAAAATCAATATAAAAAACAAATATATTATGAAAAAACTAGCTATAATCATCATGACATCTTTTCTGATGATAACAATTATTCCTGTTCATTCAACGGCAGCCAACGTAACAAATGCCAATATTCCTGCAACGGAAAAAACAACTGAATCTATTGAGTCTCAGAAAATGTTATCCAGGTTGAATTTTATCAATAATATGGATAAATCTGAAATGAGCCGTGCAGAGAAAAGAACTTTGCGAAAAGAAGTACAATCAATAAAAAAACACCTGGATGGATATCAAGGAGTTTACATCTCAGTAGGTGCAGCAATCATTATCGTTTTATTGTTGATTTTAATATTTTAAAATGAAGTTTATTAATCGTATACAAATCTAAAAATTATTTATCATGGGAAATTTACTATATATTATTGCAGTTTTATTGGTTATTGGATGGCTAATTGGTTTTGTTGGCTACGGAACCGGAGGAATAATTCACATTTTGCTCGTCATTGCCATCATAGTGGTATTATTAAGAGTTATACAAGGTAACAAACCTATTTAAAATTTTTTTTTCAATTCTATTTCCTGTGGTTGGTGAAATAGTTTGCCTGTCGGCGTTTTGCCGGCAGGTTTTTATTATTTTCTTTAATTCTTTTTTTTAATTAAATATAAACACATAAAAGTCATGAAACTTAGAACTCCTGGTTTAATTGTAATTGCAATTGGAATATTGATGTTGGCTTATACAGGATTTAATTATGTAACAACAGAAAGGGTAGTGGATATTGGACCCATTAAGATTGATCAGGAGAAAAATCATCCTGTACAATGGTCTCCGGTAATTGGGATTGCATTGTTGATTGGTGGTGGTTTAATAATGTTTAGTGGAAAAAAGGCAAGCAGTTGATTCTTTGCTACTGATTTTTATGTTGGTGTGTGAATGATGCAAATTATTTAGTTTGTTTTGTAACAGAATGTTTTTTGAAGTGTCGCACTTTTGCATCATACTAATAAACTAAAAATCAAAATGAAAAATACTAAAAAAAGAATCTTGACAGGAATTGCTGTTTCAGCTTTGTTATTCTCATGTTCTATTAAGGCAAATGCACAAAGCTTTGAATTAGGTGCACGGTTTTATCCAACATTTACGGACTTAAGCATCAAAAGTTCCAGCGGCGGAACCATTAAAAGTGAAGTAACATTAGGTTACGGGTTCGGAGGAGTTATCGGATTCAATTTCACCGAGCATATCGGTTTGCAGGCTGAGGTTATTTACAATTCCATATCTCAGGAATACAAAGAAAAAGATGTGGTGAGAAACTTACATTTAAAATACGTTAACATCCCGCTGTTATTTTCATTGAATACAGGGAGATCCAAGCCGATTAACTTTAACCTCGTTGCAGGGCCTCAAATTGGAATCAATATTGCCAGTGATGTAAGTTCAAGTGGCGGTGATGGAACTGTTACTTCAACAGCAGTATTATCGGTAAAAAAAGGTGATCTGGGATTTGCTTATGGTGCCGGAGTCGATTTTGGGTTGATTCCTTCTGGCGCATTTCGCTTGGGGGTTGGTTTTAGAGGAGTTTATGGAGTGCTTGATATTAGTGATCGTAGCAAAACCAAAACGACTGACTCATACTATCTTCTGGACAGGACCCATGTTAAGTCATATTCAGCTTATATAGGGGTTTCATTTCTAATTTCCTGATTAAAATACTATTAACACCCCTTTTCTTTTCTAAGCACCCGCTTCGTTATGGAGCGGGTGCTTTTTTTAAACAGTTACCCCCATCCTTTCAGTAAAGATGTGAATTATGTAACTCTTATATTTTGTTCTGTAAGGGTTTAATGAATAAAGAGCGTCACCTTTGTTAAAATCTGACTAAAAATAGCATTTGAAATTATATATCAAGTATATGGTGAGTGCCCGTTGCAAAACTGCGGTAAAAGAGGAGTTGAAAAAACTTGGGCTTCATTTTGTTCTTGTTAGTCTTGGGGAAGTGGAAATTATGGAAGACATTTCCCCGGTTGACAGGGATTCTCTTAGGGCAGGCCTATTATCAACAGGTCTTGAATTAATGGATGACAAGCGTTCTATTTTAATTGAACGGATTAAGATGACCATTATTGAAATGGTACATTATACCGATGAATTCATCAAGGTAAATTTCTCGGACTACTTAAGTGAAAAGTTGAATCACGATTATACCTATCTCTCCAACTTATTTTCAGAAGTCCAGGGCACTACCATTGAGCAGTTCATCATCTCCCATAAAATTGAGCGAATCAAAGAACTGATCATTTATGGCGAGTTGAATATTACGGAAATCGCATGGAAAATGAATTATAGCAGTGTAGCGCATTTATCCAATCAATTTAAAAAAGTAACAGGCCTTTCACCTTCACATTTTAAACAATTAAAGGAAAAAAGAAGAATACCCATTGAGGAAGTGGGTAACGTCAATTCATCATTTTAGACAATTGTGAAAGCACTTTAATAAATGGCAAAAGAAATTAAATCAGATAAATTAAATGACGAGGAGAAGAAACTTGCTTTTCAGCATGACGAAATGGAAAAACGTGCTGCAGAACTGATCATTGCCAACATGGAGCTTGTTTTTCAAAACGGTGAAAAGGAAAAGCGCGCCGCTGAATTAATTGTTGCCAATAAGGAACTTGTTTTTCAAAATAAGGAAAAGGAAAAGCGCGCAGCTGAATTAATTGTTGCCAATAAAGAGCTTGTTTTTCAAAATAAGGAAAAAGAAAAACGTGCTGCAGAATTAATTGTGGCAAACAAAGAGTTGATCTACCAAAGTGAGGAAAAAGGCAAACGGGCAGCAGAATTGTACATTGCCAATATGGAACTGGCATTTCAGAATGATGAAAAGGAAAGAAGAGCTGCCGAATTAATCATCGCAAATAAGGAACTGATCTTTCAAAATGAAGAGAAGGGAAAACGGGCTGCCGAGTTGATCATTGCCAACAAAGAATTGATTTTTCAAAGTGATGAAAAGGAGAAAAGGGCTTCAGAACTGATCATTGCCAACAAGGAACTTTTGTTTCAATTTAAAGAGAAAGAGAAAAGAAAAATCGAAAGAAATGAACTTGAAGCTCTTAATCAAACAATAAGGTTGGATTCCAATTATACACGTAGCTTAATTGAAGCAAGCCTTGATCCATTTGTTACTATAAGTGCCGATGGTAAAATTACTGACGTAAATGAAGCTTCTATATTGGTTACCGGAATTAAACGAGAGTCGCTGATTGGAACTGACTTCTCCAATTATTTTACAGAACCTGAGAAGGCACAGGAAGGGTACCGTCAGGTTTTTGAAAAGGGATTTGCAGCCGATTATCCTTTAACCATCAAACATAAAAATGGAAAACTTACAGATGTGTTATACAATGCTTCTGTTTATAAGGATGATAGTGGAACAGTGCTTGGTGTTTTTGCTGCGGCACGTGACATTACCTCGCAAAAGCAGGCATCGCAGTATGCCCGTAGTTTAATTGAAGCAAGCCTTGATCCATTAGTCACAATAAGTGCCGATGGTAAAATTACTGACGTAAATGAAGCTTCTATAATGGTTACAGGAGTTAAACGAGAATCGCTGATTGGAGCCGACTTCTCCAATTATTTTACAGAACCGGAGAAGGCACAGGATGGGTACCGTCAGGTTTTTGAAAAAGGATTTGCAGCCGATTATCCTTTAACCATCAAACATAAAAATGGCAAACTAACAGATGTGTTATACAATGCTTCTGTTTATAAGGATGATAATGGAGCAGTGCTTGGTGTTTTCGCCGCGGCACGTGACATTACATCGCAAAAGATGGCATCGCAATATGCGCGCAGTTTAATTGAGGCCAGTTTAGATCCTTTGATTACCATCGATGTAAAAGGAAGGATAACAGATGTAAATGAAGCCATGGTAATGGCTACTGATAAATCACGTGAAAAGCTGATTGGGTCAAATTTCAAGAATTACTTTGTCGAAACCAAAGAAGCGGTAGGAGTTTATGAAGAAGTTTTTATTAAAGGGCGAGTGATAAATTTTCCACTTACCATCATGGATGGAGTGCTTACCGATGTTTTATTAAGTGGTTCGGTATACAAAAACGAATTAGGCAAAGTATTGGGAGCCGTGGTTATTGCAAGAGATGTTACAGCATTAAAAAAAATTGAAAAGGAGCTAACAGAAGCGATCGTTCTGGCGGAACTGGCAACAGGAATTGCCGAAGAAGCAAAGGTAAAAGCAGAAGGCGCAACACATATTGCAGAAGATGCCGTTAAAGCCAAGCAACAATTTCTATCTAATATGAGTCATGAGATTCGAACTCCCATGAATGCCATCATTGGATTCACCAAGGTGGTGTTAAAAACGGAATTAACAGCTAAGCAAAAAGAATACTTAACGGCAATTAAAATGAGTGGTGATGCTTTAATCGTACTCATTAACGATATACTGGACCTGGCTAAAGTAGATTCAGGCAAAATGAGTTTTGAACAAACGCCATTTAAGTTGTCACTGTCCATATCAGCTATGTTGCATTTGTTTGAACCAAAGATAAATGAAAAAAATTTGGAATTAATTAAGGAGTATGATAGTCGGATTCCGGAAGTATTAATTGGTGATCCTGTTCGATTACACCAAATTATCCTGAACCTTATAAGTAATGCAGTTAAGTTTACTACCCAAGGTCAGATAACTGTTAGTGTACGTTTATTAAAGGAAAACGATAAATCAGCTACCGTTGAATTTGCAGTGAAGGATACCGGTATTGGTATTGCCGAAAATAAAATTGATAAAATCTTCGAAAACTTCCAGCAGGCTTCCAGCGGCACATCAAGAATATATGGCGGCACTGGTTTGGGTTTGGCTATTGTAAAGCAATTGGTGGAGCCACAAGGTGGGAAAGTAAAAGTTTTAAGTAAAATTAATGAAGGATCCACTTTTAGTTTTGTGTTGGATTTTATAAAAACTGAAGAGCCTGCTGATTTTGTATTGGAATTGGTGGAAGTTGATGCTGATTTAAAAAATATCAAGGTTTTGGTGGTGGAAGACATGGCCCTTAATCAGCTTTTAATGAAAACGCTTCTGGATGATTTTGGATTTGAAAGGGATGTTGCAGCGAATGGTAAAATTGCCATCGAGAAATTAGCGGCAAAATCGTATGATATAATTTTAATGGATTTGCAAATGCCCGAAATGAATGGCTTTGAGGCAACAGAATACATTCGGAATATAATGCATTCCAAGATTCCTATCATCGCATTAACAGCCGATGTTACTACGGTTGATTTGGCAAAATGCAAAGCAGTTGGTATGAATGATTATATAGCCAAACCGGTTGATGAACGGTTATTATATAGTAAAATAGTGGGGTTGGTTAAAAAACCTACTGTCATCGCGCTAAAAGAGACAAGCGTTGATGGAATAGAAATAATAAAGCCGTTAAAATGCATTAACCTTGATTACCTAACGCACCGCACCAAATCGGATAATAAGCTCATGATGGAGATGATTTCCTTATACCTGGAACAAACGCCACCATTAATCCTTGCAATGAAACAAAGCCTCAAGGTAAAAGATTGGAATGGATTATACGCTGCAGCACATAAGATGATACCCTCATTTGCCATCATGGGAATAAGCATTGATTTTGAAAACATGGCTAAAAAGGTTCAGGAATATGCCAGTACACAAAAGCAAACTGAAGGAATTCATGATATGGTTTTGCAATTGGAAACGGTTTGTACACAGGCCTGCAGTGAATTAGTTATAGAATTTGATATCCTGAAAAAGCTTAAATCATAATCGACTAGACACAATGTTGCTATTATGATATTAAATTGAAAAAATGATTGTCACACAACAATTAATCGAAAAATGAAAACAGAAAGTAAAATTAAGTTATTCCTTGTTGATGATGATATCCTTTTTTTAAAGTCATTGGAGATAGAATTCCTGCAACATGCGGATTTTATAATTGAAACTTTTGCAACGGGCGAAAAATGCATTGCAAATTTATCAAACACCCCTGATGTTATTATTTTAGATTATCATTTGAATGGAATTGAAAAAACAGCCATTGATGGAATTGAAACATTGGATAAAATTAAGGCAATGAACCCAGATATACCTGTAATAATGCTATCGTCACAGGATAAGATTGATGTTGCCATTAATTGCATGCATCACAGGGCATTCGATTACGTAGTAAAAAGTGAAACTGCTTTTCTCCGTTTGCAAAAAATCATCACTACTATTTTTAAGTACAAAAAAATGGAAAAGGAATTGAACTGGTATATGGACAGGATGTAAACCGTTTTTAAATCCATTTATTTTAATCAACTTTTTCATGTGTGAATTACATAACTCATAAGTATAGTTATGTAATACCTTATGATCATTTCAGGCTCAACTTTGCAGGAAGATTATACAGTCACAATTTAAAATAAAAAAATGAAAAAGCTAAAAGTATTACCCTTGGCATTGATGCTAATGGGTGTTTTGATGGGAAGTTGTAAAAAGGATGAAACCCCTATTGTATCTGAGATCTCAACAGCAAGTGATGCAGCACGGTGGGGACACATAGCGCCGGTAAACCTGGGGATAGCCGGTAGTTTTGCAATATTGTCGAAGTCAGGCATTACCAATGTTTATCAATCTGCCGTTACAGGCGATGTTGGTTCCAGCCCAATAACAGGTGCTGCTATTCTGTTAACTTGTCCTGAAGTAACTGGAACCATATACACAGTTAATGCTGCAGGTCCATTGCCATGCAGGGTGATAAATGCAAGCCGCCTGACAACAGCAGTTGGAAATATGCAAACAGCATACACTGACGCTGCAGGCCGTACCAATCCTAACTTTTTGAATTTGGGTGCAGGAAATATTGGCGGAAGAACATTGACTCGTGGTTTGTATAAATGGACTACTGGGCTAAATATCCCAACAACTATTACGATTTCAGGTGGCTCAAATGACGTGTGGATATTCCAGGTTGCAGGTACACTGACTGTTGGTTCGGGTGTGAAAGTTATTTTACAGAACGGAGCACGTGCAAAAAATATTTTCTGGCAAGTAGCCGGTGCAGTAACACTTGGTACAACGAGCAAATTCAACGGAACTATACTTGGAAAAACCGGGATTAACATGCAAACCGGAGCCTCCATAAACGGAAGGTTATTGGCTCAGACAGCAGTAACATTACAAATGAATACGGTTAAGAAACCGTAGTTTTAAATTCAATTCTGCATTAAGAGGCTATCTCAATTTATGAGATAGCCTTTTTTATAATGTGATGTTGGAACCTGTGAATTTGCTAATGAGTAAATGTGTGAATCATACAACATCTTTATAAAATATTGTAACGTAATTTATAAGTGATAGATGACCTTTGCTTTGTGAAAATATTTCACACCTGTCCTGCCAGTAGCAGGAATATTAAAATTCAAAAAAATGAATACTACAGAAATTAAAGGCACTTGGAATGAACAAAAAGGAAAACTAAAGCAAAAATTTGCTAACTTGACTGATAACGACTTGATGTTTGTTGAGGGGAAGAAAGAAGAGATGATGGGTAAACTTCAAATTAAATTAGGAAAAACAAAAGATGAAATGACAAAGATCCTGGCTGAACTTTAATCACCTTATATTTAATGGGTATCGCTTAACAAGAATCTATTAAGCGATACTTTTTCACTCCTTATTCAAACTATTAATCAAAAAATGTTAAAATGAAAACATCAACAATCAACTTTACAATTATGGCCTTCGGGGCTGCTTTTTTATTGACTAGCTGCCGTTCACCGGAACAAAAAGAAGATGCTGCCAAACAAAATGTCAACGAGGCAAATCAGGATCTTCAGGAAACTCAACAAGAGAATAATTTAGAGGCAAAGCAGGCCGCCAGCGCTGAAGAATGGAAGGAATTCAAAACTGAAACGGAATTAAAAATCAATAAAAATGATGAACGCATTGCCGAGTTAAAAGCTAAAATGAATAAACCGGGAAAAACGTTTGATAAATTATATGCAAATAGGATTGAAACCCTTGAGCAGAAAAACAAGGAAATGCGTGAAAAGCTTTATGCTTATGAAAAAGAGCAAAGCGACTGGGCATCATTTAAAAGAGAGTTTAATCATGACATGGATGAATTAGGTACAGCCATCAATGATTTGACCGTTGATAATAAGAATTAAACAGTGAAGCCATAAAGTTAAGGCGGGAGAGATCCCGTCTTTTTTTTTTGAAGTAATAAAGGAATAATGTAACTTATAATACGGATTGTGTAATGGTTATTGAATAATTGATAACCACTTTTGTAAAACAAAAATTAAGGAAATAATCCTCTGGGAATTATGAAAAATTAGCAAATAAAAAGAATCTGTTCCAGGTAAATAATAAAGCATTCAATTCAATTTTATCTCAATAATTTACACAATAAAATAATCCAAAAATGAAAAACCATCTGAAAGAAGAAGTTAAAATTAAATCACCGGAAAGCAAACACAAAACTGTAACAGCACCCACCTTGAGTGACAAAAACACCGTAGTTGCGAAACCTGAGGAAACGACAGCCAATTCAAAAGAAGAAATGGATCAGACTAAAGTTGAAAAGGAACATCAAGATACGGATCATAAGCATGAATACATTGCACCTGTGATTGAAGGAAAGGGAATACTGGGCCAACAACCGGTAATTGTACCGCAGGAGAGCAAAGTATTTGATAAAACAAAGAAGGCAGATCCTGCAGATATTAAGTTCAGTAATCAAAATCACAGTTTAAATCAAAGGAAGAAATAAGCAGCTTATATTTGATGAAAAGTGTTGGAGTAAGTTTCCAAGAAACCGCTGCTCCTTACTTTTTTTTAATCGAATTTATTTCTTATCAAACAATATTAATAAAATGAACAATCGACTTTTTTCATTGGCTGGAGTACTACTGATTTTATGGATAATTGGAATTGCTGCATTTAAAACCGGCTATACGGTAAATATATTATTGGTACTGTCTGCCACAGCAATTATAATTAGGTTGATACAAGGAAATAAAACTATGGGTTAATTAGTTTTTAAAAAGATAGTTGGATATAATCTGATTAATTGCACAGAATTAGTTTAATAAACTGAGTCAATAATAGGCAACCTGAAATAACTCATTATTTTGAGCGTTATTTATTTTATTTTGATGTATTTTAATATAATTCAACGATAGTGCGGAATTTTAACAGGAAATTACTGGGTAATATTAATTCAAGATGGTGTGACTTATTGGGCCACAGCTGGCGATATCAGGATTATTCAAATCATGTTAAGGAAAATGGAGATAAATATGATTTTGTTGCCTCCAGGAACTGTAAACGATGTGAACAAAATGAATATTTTTATAATGACTGGAAAGCAGAGAATAAGTCACCACTTGATTATGAAAGTGATTATTTTTCTTTAGATAAAATTGATATCAATAATATTACCTATAAGTAATCATTTCAACTAAACATTTTTATTCGGGTTATTTTATTTCGATTATTTTTGCAATGCTATTTTCTAATAATATTGCTCCCTGCTTTTAATTAAGCAAGGATTTCGATAATTGGAGTTACAATTACTTTATTGTTGAAATAAATTTATCAAAATACGATGAGTATTCATGCAATTATATTTGGTGCAACAGGAATGGTAGGACAGTCAGTTTTACTGGAATGTCTGGATAGCAAAGATGAAGGAAAAGTTTTATTGATTAACCGTAGACAAGTTTCAATAAAACATGAGAAGTTGAGAGAAGTGATACATCAAGATTTTTCTGATTTCTCTTCTCTTATCAATGAATTTTCGGGTTATAATGCATGCTATTTTTGCCTTGGTGTTTCCGCTGTTGGACTTTCTGAAGAGGAATATACCAAAACCACTTATGACCTGACAATCAGCGTCGCTGAAGCTATCAAAAAGACAGGTGTTGATTTTACTTTTGTTTATGTTTCCGGAAAGGGGACAGATAGCTCTGAAAAGGGAAGCATGATGTGGGCCAGGGTTAAAGGCAGGACAGAAAACAAATTACTTTCCATGCATTTTAAGAATGCGTATATGTTCAGGCCGGGTTTTATTCAATCATTGAAAGGGATTCGTTCAAAGACCAAGGCCTATAATTTTTTTATTGCCATTTTAAACCCGTTTTATTTTCTATTAAAGCATTTAAAGGGTGTAGTTACTAATACCACCTCGTTTGGAAAGGCCATGATCAATATTACATTAAATGGTTATTCGAAGAAGATTATAGAAAATGAAGATGTTAATATTCTTGGATCTTAGCAGGTATTGATTTTTTTATGATTATTTATTAGTCCCTTAGTTGATTCAGGTTTTCTTAGTAGTAAATTCGTGCGAAATCACCGGTTTTGACGCTCAATTTGGAACTTAATATTGAAATGATATCTTTGTTTTAATATAAACCAAAAAACCAACAACATCATGAAAAAAAGCTTACTGATTATCGCTGTACTGGTAGGGTACACCGTATCGCTGAATGCACAAACAGCACCTGCGAAAAAACCTTACCAGATGTATGAAACAAATTACATGATGCCTAAACGCGGTCATGAAAAAATGTTTGAAGATGGAATAAAGGGGCACAACGCTAAATATCACAATACAGCCCCTTATCAGGCACGTATTTCTATGATTACAGAAGGTACCGGAAGCAATGGCTGGTATATCTGGTCAATGGGGCCGACGACTTACACTGATTTGGATCATCAGCCAAATGGAAATAAAGAGCATGATGATGACTGGACAAAAAATGTAGATGCGCATGTTGAAACTTATGGTGAGTCTAATCTATGGCGTTTGCAGGAAGATCTTTCTTACACACCTGCCAATTATAATCCTGCTAATCTGGATGTATGGAGCGTTGACATTAAGTCAGGTATGCGGTACCAGTTTAATGACCTGATGAAAAAATGGAAAGCACTTTGGGACACTAAGAAATACCCATTTTCATTGCGTGTGTTTAACAATGAATTGTTCAGCGCAAAAGGTGCTGATGCAGCCATTATTTACAGTTTTGATAATTATGCAACCTTTGACATTGATATCAAATGGCGTGAAGATTATGAAGCCATGTACGGCGCCGGTTCCTGGGATAATTTCTGGAAAACATGGAATGAATGTGTGGTTTCAACAGATGAGCATCTCCGTAAATTCCTGAAATAATATATTAAGATTTTATTTAATGCATCGGGAGATTAATACCCGGTGCATTATTTCTTTAATTCACCTGCAATATTTTATTTATTTTTAACTCCACTTTCAATTATCTTGAATAACAATATTTGCTAATGAAATCACATACAAAGGCTACACAAGATGAATTGACTCCAGAAATGGCCCTGAAGATTTTGAAAGAGGGCAATGAGCGGTTCGTTAACAACATCAAGGCGCACAGGAATTTGTTACAGCAAGTGAATGAAACATCTTCCGGTCAATTTCCCTTTGCCGCTATTTTAAGTTGTATTGATTCCAGGACTTCCGCAGAATTGATTTTTGACCAGGGATTAGGAGATATTCTAAGTATTCGCATAGCTGGAAATATTTTTAATGATGACATTGTTGGCAGTATGGAAATGGCATGCAAGGTTGCCGGCTCAAAACTCATTGTTGTGCTTGGTCATACTAAATGCGGTGCGATAGAAGGCGCTTGTAATAATATCGTATTGGGAAATATCACCAATCTGTTGAATAAAATTAAACCTGCCATTGAAATGGAAACAGAAACAAAAACAGATCGCAATGGAAAGAATGAGACTTTTATGAATAATGTAACAAAAAATAATGTTTTTCTAACTGTGAAAAAAGTAAGAGAACAAAGTGATATATTAAGAGATTTAGAGGCTACTAAACAATTAAAAATTATTGGGGGCCTGTATAATCTGGATACAGGTATTGTTACTTTTTTTGAATAAACTGAAACCTGCGCAATATCAAAAGCAGCATCTTTTTAATTCTGATTTTATTTGCTAATGCTACCGCAAAATGCCAGACAAAATTTGGTTTTACTGCCGGTGCTCAGATATCGGCAAACCGTGCTGTTGGAATTACTTCTGATTCACGTTTAGGATTTAATAGAGGGTTTGTGATGAATTCCACATTATCGGAATATGTTGATGTTCAGGCACAGCTGCTGTTAAGTGGCTAAGGCTATAAATATTACGATTCCTATGGCTATAAGAACCTCATAAGGCGATTATACCTTGAATTGCCCTTAACTTTTAGAGGTAAATTCAACACCACCAAAAATACGGAAGTGTTTATTGGAGCAGGCGGGTATTATGCTTTGGGAGTAGGAGGTAAGCAGAATTATTATGATGTTAACGGGTATCGCCAAACATCTAAAATTAATTTTGGTAAGGAAAGCGAGTTAACAAGATCAGGCTGGAGACTGGTTTTTGAATTCGGAGCATATTTTCGCGAAAATTATGTGGGCCATTTTTTTTATGACATGGGGTTAATGAATATTCTGCCAGATGCAACTACGACCAATTATAACAGGGTGGTGGGATTTAAATTGGCTTGGTATTTTTAATAGTTATGATTTTAAAATAAGAAGGGACTGCTTAATTCTACTATTTTTTTTTCCTTCCTATTTATTATTGCCACAACAATGAAGATACGTAGATGGTCGGATACAGATTTTAGAGTTTTGAAGGGGGAAGATCAACAAAAAAGGGCTTTTTCAGTTAAAACAAAATAGTATTTTTGTATAGCCGTAGTTTTTACCAAAAATAACTATTGAGTAATTAGATTCTACTAGAGATTTTAAATACTATTATATGGATTCAGCCGAATTACAACAATATTTTTTCCAGCATATTAAAGCTTTGGTGCCTGCAAATATTTCATTGGTAGATGATGTTGCAGGGTTGCTGAACATCAGCAACGACAGTGCTTACCGAAGGATAAGAGGCGAAAAAGCCATCTCTTTTGAGGAGATACAGAAATTAAGTAAGCATTACCATGTTTCCCTCGACCACCTGATGAACATTGACTCCAACAGCATAGCCTTTTTTGGAAGTCCTGTGGAGCCCGAACACTTCAACTATGAAAATTACCTGAAAGACATGCTAACTGGCATGAAGGCCATCAATGGTGCAAAACAGAAGTTACTTTATTATGAGGCCAAGGACCTTCCCATTTTTTATTATTTCCAGTTTTCGGAGTTGGCAGCTTTTAAATATTTCTTCTGGATGAGAAGTGTGCTTTCCTATCCGCAATATGCCAAAATGCAGTTTGAAGATTATGAAATAAGCAAGGTATTACATGATACAGGAGTTGACATTATCCGAACCTACAATCAGGTACCCTCAGTTGAAATATGGGGCATCGAATCAATTAATGCTATTGTGCGGCAATTGGAATATTATAAATATGCAGGGGTTTTTAGAAAGAAGGAAACAGTAGAAAATCTTTATGATCAGTTGCAGGCATTAATCAGGCATATTAAAGACCAGGCTGAATGCGGTGAGAAATTTATGATTGTGGACGAACCAAAAGGGAATTCAGGCAATTTCCAACTGTATTTTAATGAATTATTTTTGGGTCACAATTCCATACTGGCTGAGACGGATGGTGTCCTCACAACATTTCTAAATTATGGCGTGTTGAATTATATTAACACACGTGATGTTCGTTTTTGTAATTATACCAAGAAGTCTCTCGAAAACACCATCAAAAAATCTTTGCTTATCAGTACAGTCAGTGAAAAAGAACGGAACCGTTTCTTTAATGCATTACAAGATAAAATTGCAGCATCCAGGAAGGATAGTATGTAACATTATATATATCCTGAATGAAAAATAATTAGGGACCGCTGTAAGTAAAAACAATTCATTTTGGCAGGCTGATAATAATTTGAATAACGATAGTCACTTGTATCGACAATTTAAAAAAATTTGGATTTTGGTGACATGAGGCTTACTTGTCGACAACATTATTGAATTAATGTTTTGATGTTTTAGTTTAGGGCAGCAGTTTTTGTTTCTATGTGTATAAAGTATTAGATATTGTTGATGTAAGTAGCATTTAAATAATTTCCAGCCCTTCTGTTTTAAGCCTAGTGGATTTGCGTATGAAGAATGAATTGTAATAGGAAAAATATATTCCAATCACAGAAAAACATCTTGGGGTA
Source organism: Bacteroidota bacterium (assembly GCA_031418215.1). Taxonomy (GTDB): domain Bacteria; phylum Bacteroidota; class Bacteroidia; order AKYH767-A; family OLB10; genus JANOXC01. Next base: position 3,068 of record JANOXC010000082.1, on the reverse strand, counting down.
TAAATGTTTAAGCAAAGACCAGATTAAAACAGGAGGGCGGGGCCTTGCGGCCTTGGAGCGGGCAATGGATAATCATAAGCTAAGGATAATGTACAAGCCCCTAATCTGAGGTATTTTGTTTGAATCAAACAAGTAATGTCAAGCGCTTAAAAAAATAAGAACAAACCTGTAAGCCGGGTTCTGTTTTATTGCTTGCGCAATAACTTCTATCATTTATCTGCGATTACAGTTACCCGTAACCTGAAGCAGTCTACCCATGCCGACAGTGATGTTTGCACACCACATTGAAGCGGGCCGCCTCAAAATCGACACCTATTTGACCTTACAACACGCAAGGTTTGCCTTGCCTCATTGGTTACCCGTTGAGCGGTGAGCTCTTACCTCGCCATTTCACCCTTACCATGAAGTAGAGTGCTTGCGCACACACTTCAGGGCGGTATATTTTCTGCGGCACTTTCTGTCTTCCAAAGGAATCCCTTGCTTATAACAAGGTGCGTTGCCCTGTGTTGCCCGGACTTTCCTCCCCATATCAAGTATGAAGCGATAGAACGGTTTGTTCTTATTTCACTGCAAAGATAGCGATTTAGAGGGCTGTTTTAAGAATGTCCTGTCTAGTTGGAAATGGCTTCAACACGAGCAATGATGTTTCCATATTTTTTTCAAGAAGTAAATAGCAACTTTTTTTCTTTTTTTAAGTATAAGAAATAAGCCATTTTCCAGTTCTGAAACATCAATAAAAAAATTAAGCATTACGATAAGCTATTCCATGAATCTTGCTTTTAGAATTCACAAATGTCCTTACGTGTTAAAGCAGGTGATTTTATGTATCCTTTGCTGTTTTTGTTTTTACAGTTCGGTCAACGCACAGTACCATACACTCTGGATTCCTGATACATTGAATGGTACAACTTTTAATCTCACGGTAAAAGACACTTTCAAACAAGTCTTGCCGGGGCAGCAAACAATTTCTGCAGGAGTTAATGGCAACAATATATGGGGACCTACATTGATCTGGAATAAAGGCGATACTGTTCATCTTAACGTAACCAATAAGATGAACGATTCAACTACAATGCACTGGCATGGCATTCATCTTACTCCAATAATGGATGGCGGACCACATCAGGTAATACCGCAAAACACTACCTGGAGTCCTTATTTCAAGGTAAAAAATAATGCTGCAACATATTGGTACCACCCGCATCTGCACATGCATACCATGGAACAATTAAACATGGGATTAGGTGGATTAATCATCATTCGCGATAGTATTGAATCTGCATTGGCATTGCCGCGCAAATATGGAGTTGATGATATCCCCTTGATATTAACTGACCGAAGATTTGATACAGACAACCAGTTTGTAAAATCACTTTATGGTGATACCATGTTTGCCAATTTTACCTTGAATCCGCAATATAATTTGCCGGCACAAATAGTGAGGATACGTATTCTGAATACAGCCACGGAAAGATTTTACAATTTAGGCTTTGGCGACAATAGACAATTTTATGCCATTGCTACAGATGGTGGATTACTGAATACTCCTGTTCAGGGAACAAGAAAATTATTGGCACCCGATGAAAGGGTTGAAATACTGGTGAATTTTATCGGGCAGTCAGGACAATCTTTTGATTTAAAGGCTTACAATGCCAGCTTGCCGGGTGATATGCCGGGATATCAAACCATCAATGCCGGTAATGTTAATTTCAGAAATATTTTAGGTGGAAGAGATTTTAATATTGTGCATTTTAATATCGTCGCACAAACGGTAAATCCTGTCACAGTGATTCCTGCATCACTGACCACAAACGCCTTTTGGAATTCAGCTGATGCAACTGTCACTCGTACAGTTACCATGACCAATGGTGGCTCAACTTGTCCACCTGATGCGGCTGGTTGTTATTTATTAAACAACAAATTGTATGACGCTAATAGGATTGATTATCAATCGAAGTTAAATAATTTGGAAGTATGGGAACTTACCAATACTTCAAACCTGGCACATCCTTTTCATATTCATGATGCACAGTTTTATATATTCAGTTCAAACGGAGCATTAGCTGCAGCCGTTGACAGAGGTTGGAAGGATGTAGTAGTTGTGAGGAAAAATGCTACGATAAAAATAGTGATGAAATTTTCAGACTATGCCGATACAATGCATCCTTATATGTTCCACTGTCATTTGGCATCACACGAAGACCAGGGGATGATGGGACAGTTTCTGGTTCAACCAGCTTGTATTCCTGCCGCAATAACTTCCTATTCGCCAACGGCGATTGCACCCGGTGCTATTGTCTCTATCATTGGTTCAGGATTTAACATGGTTTCTTCTGTAAAGTTTAATTCCATCAATGCAGTTTATACCGTTAATGACAGCAATCATATCACTGCAACAGTACCATCTGGAATTTCACCCGGCTCATTGAGTACAACAACAGATTGCAATACAGCAACAGCGAAAACAAATTATACCATTAGCAACAGTTCAAAACTTACTTTGCATTTGTTTTTAGAAGGATTATATATAGGAGGAGGGATGATGAGAGGAATTAGCGAAACAGTCGCTGATACCATTACAGTTAAATTGTATAGTACAACAAATCTTAGTTATCCTGACTTCAGCACCAAGGTTACATTAAGTACTACTGGTGTAGCATCAGCCGTTTTTCCTGCATCGGCTATCGGTCACACTTATTGGATCTGCATACGTCACCGCAATTCAATAGAAACGTGGAGTAAATACCCGATAATGTTATTGGATGCTGCGGCATTTAGTTTCAAGAACTGATGTAGTTGGGAGTATATGGTTCGGAGTCCGGAGAAAAATCATATATTCAATATTCAATTTGCATTCTTCAATAATTTATATCTCCAACCAATTCCTAATAATCTGTTTTCCCGCCGGAGTCATAATAGATTCCGGATGAAACTGCACTCCGAATAAAGAATATTGCAAATGCCGCATTGACATAATATTTTTCTCGTCATCAACTGCGGTAATAATAACATCATGGGGAAGATTTTTCTCATCCACCACCCAGCTATGGTAACGTCCTGCGGGAAAT
>JANOXC010000081.1:0-3764 GCA_031418215.1 Bacteroidota bacterium | reverse complement strand
AGTTACTACCGAAAAAATAGATTTAACCTATTCTACTCCCTGCAACGCTAAAGTATAAATGCAAATTTGTATGTTTGTTTTTGCACGAACTGACGTTATCTGCCATTATTTTCCGACAGTGCAAACTTGAAACTTTGGTGCAACAAACTAACTTTGACAAGCTAAAAATAAAAAGCGGGGAAGCTGAAAACCGAACAGAGTAAGCAACAACAAATTTCAAACAACAATGAATAAAACAATTATCAATCAACTTGGACGGATAAACAATTTTATCCTGACTGCACTTTTTCTCTTAACGCTTGCAAGTTGCAGCAACGAGACAAAAAAAGATGCAACAATTTCAACTGCTGACTTGATTAAAGCAGCAGAGGAATTAGACAGTTTATTTATAGTGGCATTCAACAGCGGTGATGCAGACGCTATGATGAAATTGTATTGGAACAGTCCTGACTTGCAGGCTTACTTTCCAATGGATATGCAACTGAAAGGTTATGATGCTGTAAAAGCAAGTTATGTAAGGGACTTTACGGTGAGCAAGGGAGCGAAACTTGAATATACCAGTGCTTACAATATTCCATTTGAAAATGGTGTGGTAGGACACGGCACATTCAGAATAACCATGCCGGTGCCAGAGGGAGAACCGATGGTATTTGAAGGCAGGTTTACCGAGGTTAAAGCATTTAAAGATGGTAAAATGGTTGTCATTGTTGACCATGCCTCGGTGCCAATGCCACCACCACCTGCTGACACAACACAAACAAAATAACTTCTTTGACAAGCTTTCGTGTGAACCTCAAACTGTTGTACCTTGAACGAACAGTAGCACGAACGCATAATCGAGTAGCCCGCCCTACGCAAGATTACGTAGGGGGAGGCTCTCACATTTATCATCCGAAATGCAATGTAGGATGACCACTGTACCCCGAAAAATCGGGGCAGGCTATGCGGATCATGCATACAGCGGTTCGTTATGTTGTGGCGCAACTTTTAAGTAATGATCGAGTAATGTTTCATAACCTCTCGATGCTAATCGTTTCAACATAATCGTAGTTCCCGGTATTGGACTTTACTCATTTTTGTTTTTAAAATTATGGTATTCGTGAGATCGTTTCGCTAAGTTGTGCAATTGCCCATCCTCCTTTTCGGGTTCTACTCCAGCGGTATGCTTGGATGGGATCGATACCTAAACGAATAAGATTCTTCCTTTTCCGTTCAGGTCGCTTCCAATCTTTCCAAATGCAATACCTTAACCGATTGCGCACCCACCCAGCTATCTACTGTGCCTCGTTTGCCTACCATACATGCCATACGGAAGTAGTTAAGCCAACAAAGAATGTGAACGAGGTAAAGAAAGTGTTGAAACCAAAAGGCAAGCGAAAAACTCCAAAATCGCACGCCAAATAAATTTTCCATTTGCTTGATTCTTTATGTTTCATATCTTTGCGGTGAGTTTAGAACTCACTAAATGGCTATAAGAAGTAAAAATATATCCTTTCAGACGACTGAATTGCTTGAACAACTGAATCAAGCAAAGTTGCTTTGCTTTGGCATTGACAAGGCAAACAAACTTCTTCCGAACTCAAACCCTGATGCAGTAAAAAGGTTATTGAGTGATATGACGAAACGGGGTTTGCTCATGCGAGTTAAAGACGGTCTCTATTACATCATTCCCTTTGAACAAGATGCAAAAACATTTATGCCTGACTGGCATTTGCTTTCGCAATATCTTGTTGGAGATGCGAACTATTACATCGGATATTTTTCCGCATTACAAATTCACAGTTTGACAACGCAACCAAATTTGAAAGAACAAATTGTTGTAAGCAAACAAATCAAGCCCTCAATACTTAAAGTAAAAGGTATTCCCTTTCAATTCATTTATCACAACGAAGAACATTTCTTCGGTAGTAAAAAAACATGGATTGACAGTTTCAATAAAGTTCATTGTTCTGATTTAGAAAAAACTTTTATTGACTGTTTATTTAAACCGAGCTATGCAAGTGGAATAACAGAAATTACCAAAGCAATTCACAAGTCAAAAGATAAAATTGATTACCAAAAACTTTTTGATTACGCTAAACAATTCAATTCTCAGGCAGTAATAAAACGATTAGGATTTCTTTTAGAGTTGCTGGAAATTAAGCATCCGGTAATTGAGAAATTGCAAAAGTTGAGAACGAATTCTTTTGTGTTGTTGGAGCCATCACACCCCAAAGAAGGCAAAACAATTTTCCGTTGGGCAATTCAACAAAACATTGATAACGATTCTATCCTTTCACCCATTTACAGTTGATATGATTGAACCAAAAGAAGTAAATAAAGTTGCCACTGAAAACAAAGTGAACGACAGGCAGATTGAGAAGGACTATATTCTGAGTTGGGTTTTGTTTGCAATCTCAAAGAATGAAATTCTTAGCAAAGCATTGGTGTTTAAAGGCGGAACTGTTTTGAAGAAAGCATACATTGACGATTACCGCTTTTCAGAAGATTTAGATTTCACACTACTTGACGAAGGAATCACCAATGACCAAATCAAAGCTGAGTTCAAAAAACTTTTTGAGTTTATAAGGGAAGCGGCAAACATTGTAATGCAGATTGATGAAAAGAAATGGACAATACATGAATCAGGAAGTCCACAGTTCTACATTGACTATGTTGGTCCATTAAAAGGAAACATGGGAAGCAGAGATTTGAAAATTGACATCACAAGAGGAGAAGTTTTAGAAACTGAAATTGAAAGCAAATCTATATTCAGAATCTATTCTGACCTTGAAGAAGGTTTTGTCTTGCAATGTTATTCATTGTCAGAAGTGTTGATTGAAAAAATGGCGGCTTTGATGGGTAGGACTGAGCCAAGAGATTTATATGACTTTTGGTATTTGACAGAACTAGAAAGAATAAAAGTAGAATAACATGTTGTCCCATTTCATAACAAGGCAAAAAGAAAAAATCATGAACCAAAGAATTTTGCAGAGAAAGTTTTGAGTAAGGAAAAAGCATTCCAGCGTGATTGGGAAAACAAACTTGCTTCGCAAATTCACGACTTACCGAAATATGATGATGTTTTTAGAGAAGCAAAACGACATTTTAAATTTTGAATGATTGATTATTCATTCCAACCTCAAAGGCATTTTCAAGCTGGCTCAGACTATCTCCAAATAAGAAAATTACAGGCGGAAAGGTTATTGGAAACAATATAAAACAGGGCGCAAATGTTTTGTCACTTGCCTTGCGCAATGCCTCCAACACAATTGGTAATATGAAAGCTGATATACCCATTGCACGGTTCTTTAAGCGCCTTGCTTTTAAATATGGCAGGGCTGCGGCCATTACTGCCACAGCACGTAAATTATCAGTAATCATTTGGAATATGGTTACCAAAACGGAAGCCTATAATGCACCCTCTACCGAAACATATAATGCACGCATACGTGAAATATCCGTCAAAAACATCCAAAGAAAAATAACAAAACTCAAAATAAATTCCGAAGATCTGTGTTTCACAACAAGTTGATTTGTATGTTTGTACAAGAGGGTTTAATATGATTTTTTTAAAAAGGGTTTTGTTCGGTAATCAAACAGTTGTGCTTCTAATTGGCACAGTGGTGCGTTAACAAACAGTTGTGCTTCTAATCCCTTCTTTTTAAAACTTCTTTAATCCCTTCTTCGTCAGGCTGTGAAAAAACCGGGTAGATAAAAAACACTTTTCAAAAAATAAGTGTATAAAAAGATATGGCAACAATACAATCCCTTTAGAAGGGTTA
>JANOXC010000080.1:0-11440 GCA_031418215.1 Bacteroidota bacterium | reverse complement strand
GCCGGTGGAAATACTGCTTCTCACAGTTATTACATCATCTCACGATCAGGTTGCACAGGTTTGGAAAACAGTGTGCCTTCGTCAAATAATGTGGCTTCCATGTTACTCACTGTTGCAAAGCCTCTCGGTTCTGCTGACTTAACTTGGAATGTACCTTCAACGCCATTACCACCTTCTTCAGCGGCAACTTATCGCATTATGAGAACGCCGACCGGTGCCGGTAACTGGACAAATGTTGGTACCACTTCCTCCACTACTTTCTCTGATCCGATTTCTATTTGCAATGTGCCTTATCAGTACAGGGTCGAACTTGATAATGGAAGTAGTCCTGTGCTTTGTACTTCTACCTCCTCTATTGCAGCTGATACCTTTACCTATATCGGTAATATTGTTGATGCTCCTGATGTTCGATGTGTCAAAGTTCAACAACCTACAGGTGCGATTGAGGTAACCTGGATTGCAACAAATATTACAAACTTTCAACATTTTAACAGTTATCAGATTTATCGTGATAACAATTCTCTTGTTACAACCATCAATAGTCAGGCTTCCGGCTCCTATGTTGACGCAGGCGTTTCAGGTAATACCGTTTCACATAGTTATTATATAATTACACGTTCAGGCTGCACCGGTAATGAACCAAGTCCAGATTCGAATATTGTAAACAGTATTTTATTAAATGTTGGTAATTCACAAAGTACCATAGCTTTATTAAACTGGAACCCTGTTCATGCAGGAGTAAACACTAATTACGTTATATTTAAAGAGTACCCTGCTGGGATTTGGAATATTTTGGAACCAAACTTTAACGGCACCAACTACTCAGAAAATATTACAATCTGTGGTGACAATATAAATTACCGTATTGAACAGTTTGATGCAACAGGAAATTGTACTTCTGTTTCATCTGTTGATGGTGATTACTTCAAAGACATCATTGTTCCAAATCCGGTAATTATGCAATCAGTAAGTGTAAACCCTAATAACGATTCTACCGTCACGATCAATTGGACAGCCAGCACCAATGCTGATGTAGTATTTTATAAAATATATCTGAAAAACAATTTCGGTTCATGGGATTCAATTGGAACTGTTGCAGCACCATTACTTAGCTATGTTACCCAGAACCTGATAGTAGATTCGCGTATTCAGGAGTACAGGGTTGTTGCCCAAGATTCTTGTGGTAATAAAAGTTTAGGAGGTGTTGGTCATCATACCATGCACAGCCGGTCTCAGATGGATATATGCAGAAGAGCAATTGATGTGAAATTTGATCTGCCCTATTTAAATATGCCGGGAGGAATTAAGCAATATGATGTTTATGCTTCTGTAAATGGCGGTGCATTCAGCAATATAGGAACCATCAATGCCACTGCATCTATTTACAGTGATACAAATCTAGTTGCTGGATCGGTCTATTGCTATTATTTTGACGCAATTGGAAATGATGGTTATGAAGCTTTATCGAATTCTTCCTGTGACACTGCTGAGTTATTAACGCTTCCAAAATTCAGCTACTTGAACAAGGCTTCTGTAATAGATCACAGAAGGGTGACTGTTGAAGCATTGGTTGATACTGCAAACAACGTTGATATTTCAAGATTTAAAATACAACGTTCCTTCAATAAAACTGGTCCGTTTTATACTATTGGCATTGTTAATTACGCTCATCAGGCTCGTTTCAATTATCTGGATAATACCGCACAAACTGATGAATTCAGTTACTTCTACCGCGTAGTAACGGTAGATAGTTGTGGCAATGATGTACTCTTTAGTAATTTGGCAAGAACAATCCTTTTAACAGGAAGGCCGGAATATAATCTTACCAATAATTTAACATGGAATGATTATGAAGATTGGCTTGGACAGGTGAAAAATTATGCTATTTTCAGAAAGGTTGATGACATCTGGAATACAACTACTCCTATTTATTCGCCAATGTTTGGTATTACAGATTATCTTGATAATGTAGGTGAAATCTATCAAACTTCCGGCAAGTTCTGTTATGTTATTGCCGCTTTTGAAGGCCCGGGAAATATATATGGCTACGCGGACACAAGTTATTCCAATGAATTTTGCATGATACAGGAGCCACACTTGTTTGTGCCTAATGCTTTTACACCTGAAGGTTTGAATCCGCTATTCAAACCTGAATTTATTTATACGAATGCGAAAAACTATCAATTTCTCGTGTTTACTCGTTGGGGAGAGAAAGTATATGAAACCGAAAACCCTATTGAGGGATGGAACGGAAAAATCTCCGGAAATTCCGCACCGGAAGGCATATATTTATACTCTGTTCGTTTATTTGGAACCAATGGCGAGCAATTGACTAAATCAGGAAGAGTTACTTTGTTGCGATAGGGATTCATTCGAAATATTAACAGCTGGTAGTATGAATTCTGCCAGCTGTTTTTTATTAAAAAGCAGCAAAGGATTTATTCCTGCTAATTTTATTCAACTTGTATCTTATGCATCGACTCTCCATATGGAGTTTTCAAACTCAGGAAATAGCTTCCTGCTTTTAATGATGAAACATCAATCTGCATACTATTCGATTTTGAATCCAGTTTTTGGCTACTAAAGAACACTTGCTGCCCTGCAATATTTTTTAAAGATATTTCTGCAATTACCGGATAGGATACTGAAATAGCAATTGTTAATAGTTCATGCGATGGGTTGGGAAAAATACGACTAACAAAAACTCCGTCATCAACATTACCATTTTCAATTATACTTACAGTTGTCCATGTAGTAAATGAAAACGTTGATGAATAAAATCCCTGCCCTCCACTACTGATAAAATTAACACGCCAGTAATATTGAGTATTGGGCAATAAATTTACCTGTCGGGAAGTTGATGTTATCCCTCCCTGATTGATAATCAATGAAGATGTTGAAAAAGAATCGGTAGTCGCTATTTGCAAACGGTATGAATTGACATTGGGAAGAGCAGTCCATTGCATCACAGGATTGACAGGAACATTTACTGAAGTATTTGTTGGAGATATTAATTGCGTTGCATAAGCAGTAGTAAAGAAATATACAGTAGAATAAATGCTCTCATGTCCACCATTGTTTGATTTAACTCTCCAATAATAATTAGTTCCGCTACTCAACAATGAAACTATCTTACTATTCAACCCAACGTCTCCTTGAAAAATAAAATTGGAAAACAAACTATCAAGGCTAATTTCTATTGTGTATAATACAGCTCCATCAACATTACTCCACTGAAATGTTTTACCATTTATAATACCTTGCGCATTATTTGCCGGAAAAATCAATTGCGGAATATCAGGAACAGTATCATTCACACCAATGAAGGTCACAAACATTTCGATTTTTTGAAGCGGAACATCATTACTTAGGTCTCGTGGTGAATTAACGATGGTGTCAACAATGTCCATACCCTGAGTAACCTTTCCATAAACAGTATATTGTCCATCTAAAAATAATGCATTGGCTACGCATATGTAAAACTGAGAATTAGCACTATTGATTGCGGTATCTCTTGCAGCTCCAATTATTCCTCTCACATGACGAACTGCACTAAACTCGGCATTCACATTGGGCTGCCAGGGCTGACCATTACCCCAGGTACTAATTGGCCCGTGAATTGAATTAGGATCACCACCCTGAATTACAAATCCCGGAACAACTCGGTGAAATGCTGTACTATCAAAAAACTGAATGCCTGCGAGACTGTCAAAATAATGAACGGCCATTGGTGCGATCAAAGGGAATAATTCAATATTAAACGTTCCCAAGAAGTTACCGGCTCGATGTGTTTCAATTTGGTAGCGAGGTTTATCAATACCTTGGGCAAGTGCATTTTGCAGGCTAGCCATGACTATAAGCAGGAAAATAAGTAGTTTGATATTCTTCATTGAATTCATTTTATTTTATTTTATTGAATAAAATTAGAGAATTCCAGCTAATTTGAGTTGGAAACAATACAATTCAATGTGTTCAATAAAAAAGGTGGTACTGAAATAGCACCACCTCTAATGAAAACAACCTAACCAACCATTAAAAAAATCTTTATAAATAGGCCTTTAACAACCTGTTACGCGAGCTATGTTTGAGACGTCTGATAGCCGTCTCCTTAATTTGCCTTACCCGTTCCCGTGTCAAACTTAATTGTGCACCAATTTCTTCCAGCGATAAGCTGTGATTGGCACCAATACCAAAAAACAACTTAAGAACTTCACCTTCTCTTTTCGATAGCGTGCCCAATGAACGATTGATATCTTCCTGTAATGATTCTGTAATTAAGATAGCGTCTGCAGAAGGAAAATGATCATTTTCCATGACATCAAGCAATGTATTACTGTCTTCATTATTATCAAAAGGAGCATCTACGGAAACTGGTTTATTACTCCCTCTTAAAGCTTCAGCAACCTGATTTGAAGAAAGTTCGACGGCTGAAGAAATCTCATCAGCACTTGGCTCACGTTGATATTCCTGTTCTAACTTACTAAATGCCTTTCGAACTTTATTCATTGCTCCAATTTGGTTCAATGGCAATCTTACCATTCTGGATTGTTCAGCAATAGCCTGTAAAATACTTTGACGAATCCACCAAACGGCATAGGAAATAAACTTAAATCCTTTGGTCTCATCAAATCGCTGAGCCGCTTTAATAAGGCCCAGATTCCCTTCATTAATTAAATCAGGCAAACTGAGACCCTGGTTTTGATACTGCTTGGCTACGGAAACTACAAAGCGCAGGTTCGCACGCGTTAACTTGTCTAAGGCTTCCCTGTCGCCATTACGTATGCGTTGCGCCAGGGCTACTTCTTGTTGAGGAGAAATCAATTCTTCCTTACCAATGTCTTGCAAATACTTTTCGAGAGATGCACTTTCCCGATTAGTAATGGATTGGGTAATTTTTAATTGTCTCATGATGGTTTTGGTATTGAGTGTGTGCTTCTATTTCTCAAATTTTATGCCACAGAAGCTCAATGGATGCTTGATTGTTAGCATTTTAAGTACAACTATTCGAAGAATTATGGGTATTTTGGAAATATTACAATGAACAAACTTTTCCATTTGGAATCAATAAAATGACATCGGATATTGTTTTTATAAAATTTCAACTGTCATCACCCTGTTTAAATAAATCAGCAACAATGGCGTTTACAAGTCATATTATTAATAATAATATAAATACTTTCGCTGTTGAAATGAAAAAACTGCTGCTATTGCTGGTATTGCTACTTTTGAATATTAACAATCTTCTTGCACAGGTTTCAAAAGATCTCGTCCAGTTTTCCGGAGTCGTAGTTACCAATGATAGCCTGCAACCATTACCATTTACCAATGTCATTGTCAAATCAACACATCGCGGAACTGTTACAGATTACTACGGCTTTTTTTCCTTCGTGGCTATGAAAGGTGATACAATTGAATTCAATTATGTCGGCTATAAAAAGGCAAGCTTTATTATACCGGACACATTATCTGAAGAGCGTTATTCAATGATACAGGTACTTTTACGGGATACGTTAACCTTAAAAGAAGCAGTTATTTATCCTTGGCCTTCAAAAGAGGAATTTAAAAGGGTATTTGTAGAGTTAAAAGTTCCTGATGATGATTTGAAACGTGCCGAAAGAAACCTTGAACTTGCCCAGATTAAGGAAGTTCAGGATAATGTACCCTATAATGGAAGTATTAATAGTAAATACCTGGCTCAACAGCAGCAAACTCGTTTATATACTGCAGGTCAATACCCTTCTTCAGCCATATTTAACCCATTGGCTTGGGCACAATTCATAAAAGCCTGGAAGGAAGGTGCCTTTAAAAAGAAATATTAATGGTTCACTTTTGCAACGTTGCATCATTTAATTTGTACTTATGATTTCCCAACCCGAATGGCCTAAGAATCCTAAGGCATTTCGTTATGGATTATTAGTATTCATTTTTTTCTATTTCAGTATTAATTCAAACGCTCAGCAAGCAACAATATTTGGAAACATTACGGATAGTTTAAACAAACCTGTTGATGCCGTTACTGTAGCTTTAAATGGAGAAGCAAATGGTACTGTTGCCGATGCTAAGGGGTACTATGAGCTATCTGTACCGGCAGGTAAGGAAATTACAATTGTATATTCAAGTCTTGGTTATCATGCGCTCGAAATAAAACTTTTTCTGGAATCAGGTGAGCGAAAAAAAATCAACCAACAACTTCAATCAAAATCAATATTAGTTGGTGATGTGAAGGTCGAAGGTGGGAGAAGCCGTGAATTAATGATTACAAAAATTAATCCTAGGTCAATAGAAGCAATGCCAAGTGTTAGTGGTAATTTTGAAAGTATTTTAAAAACATTGCCAGGTGTTGTTTCAAACAATGAAATGAGTTCCAACTATTCCGTTCGAGGAGGAAGTTACGATGAAAATTTAGTTTATGTCAATGACATCGAAATCTATCGTCCTTTTTTAGTTCGATCAGGACAGCAGGAAGGACTTAGTTTTATTAATAGTGACCTGGTAGCTGACATCTCTTTTTCTGCAGGCGGTTTTGGAGCAGTTTACGGTGATAAACTTTCCTCTGTTTTAGACATAAAATATAAGCGCCCTGAACATTTTGCCGGATCAACCTACTTCAGTTTATTGGGTGCAGGATTTCATCTTGAAGGAACTACAAAAAATAAGAAAGGCGGTTTTCTTTTCGGTGTACGCCGTAAATCAAACCAGTTTTTATTAAATACCCTTGATACGAAAGGAGAATATAAACCTTCTTTCACCGATGTTCAGGCATTATTTAATTACAAACTAGGCAGAAAAACAGAATTATCATTTCTCGGAAATTATTCCAGTAATAAATACCAAGTAATCCCTACCGACCGTGAAACAGAATTTGGAAACATTAATGAAGCACTAAAATTCACTGTTTTCTTTGAAGGCCAGGAAATTGATAAATACGATGTTACGCAGGGTGCATTGTCATTCAGTTATCAGCCAAGTGAAAAATTAAAACTGCGACTAATTTCCGGTGCATTTTATACGAATGAGCAAGAATACTTCGATATAATAGGAGCATACCGCTTAGATGAATTGGAGAGAGACCTTGGCTCAAGTCAGTTTGGTAATGTTGCTTTTAACCGTGGCGTCGGCGCTTTTTTGGCCCATGCAAGAAATGACCTGGATGCTTTTGTTTACTATGCTGAGCATAAAGGATCCTATTTATTAAGTAATTCATCCTTATCCTGGGGTTTAAAAGCACAGCATGAATCGATTAATGACAATCTTGATGAATGGGTGTATCGCGACTCCTCGGATTTTTCAGTTCCTCATCCGGCAGACCAGGTAGGAGACACATTAAATTATGATCAGCAAATTGTAGTAAATGACTTGGTGCATACAAAAAATATAGTGAACACCAACCGTTACAACGGCTACCTTCAATTTAATAAAGATTATCAGCAAGTGTCATTTAACTTGGGGTTACGTGCTACTTATTGGAATTGGAATAAGGAATTGGATATTAGTCCGCGCGCATCTATTCTTTGGAAACCACTTAACATAGAACATCTCACTTTTCGTTTTGCAACCGGCTTCTATTATCAGCCACCATTTTATCGGGAAATGAGAAATCTGCAGGGAGAAGTAAATAAAGAGATCCAATCACAACAATCAATACATTTTGTATTGGGTGGGGATTATCAATTTCTTGCATGGGGCCGTGAATTCAAATATACTGTGGAAGCCTATTATAAGAAATTGACTGATTTAATTCCATATAAATCCGACAATCTGCGTCTGCGTTATTATGGAACCAATAATTCAAACGGTTATGCTTATGGACTGGATATGCGTGTAAATGGGGAATTCGTAAACGGAATTGAATCATGGGCTTCACTATCTTTTTTAAAAACCGAAGAAAACCTTACGAACGACTATTATGTAAATCAATACGACAGTACAGGAAAATTAATTATTCCGGGATATTCCTTTAATACAAAAGCAGCAAAAACAGATACTATTTATCCCGGAAACATCCCGCGCCCATCTGATCAAAGGGTAACTTTCAGTATTTTCTTTCAGGATTATCTTCCTAAATTTCCAACTTTCCGAATGCATCTAACACTAATATTCGGATCCGGCCTTCCTTTTGGTCCACCGGGATACGATCGTTATAAAGATGTTTTACGTATGCCTACTTACCGAAGGGTGGATATAGGGTTTTCAAAAATAATTATTGATGAAGATAAAGTCAATGAATCACGTTTACCTGTGATTCGCAAGTTGAATTCACTTTGGTTTAGTTTAGAAGTATTTAATTTATTACAAATCAACAACACAGTATCATACAC
Organism: Bacteroidota bacterium; assembly: GCA_031418215.1. Taxonomy (GTDB): domain Bacteria; phylum Bacteroidota; class Bacteroidia; order AKYH767-A; family OLB10; genus JANOXC01. The sequence goes on along the minus strand of JANOXC010000080.1, from coordinate 3,122 downwards.
CTGGATTACTGATGTAACAGGGAGAAGATATGCTGTTCCAAATTACCTTTCATCCAGACTGATCAATGCTCGATTAACAGCGAGATTTTAATTGAATTTAATTACATTATTGCGCCCAATGAATAAGAAAAAATCACAATCAGGAGTAGTTTATTCAACCAACCCTGATTATATATATCAAAACACAACCCCAGCCTCAGGAAATAATATTCCTCCATCACAACAGGAATTAAGATTGTGGTTGGAAAGAAAAGGTGGTGGAAAAACAGCAACCGTAATCAAGGGATTTACCGGCAGCGAACAAAAGCTGATTGAACTGGGAAAATTCCTGAAACTAAAATGCAGTGTGGGTGGTACAGCGAAAAACGGAGAAATAATATTACAAGGAGACCAGCGAGATAAAGTGATTTCACTTTTAGAAAAAGAAGGATACAAAGCAAAAAAAGCAGGAGGGTAATTAGACTTTCTTGAACTAAAATCTCAAATTGGTTTTGATGACGCTACTACCTTTTGGTAATATTTTTCATACTTCGGCATAATTACATTAATATCAAATTGCTTTGCCTGAGCTAGTGCATTGGTTTTATATTTTGCAAGTGTAGCATCATCTTTCAAAATACAAATAGCGTTTTTAGCCATGTCATCCACATCGCCCACTTTACTCATAAAACCTGTAACGCCATTAATATTTAACTCAGGTATTCCTCCTGAATTGGATGATATAACAGGCACCTGACATGCCATTGCTTCTAATGCAGCTAATCCAAAACTTTCTGTTTCACTTGGCATAACAAACAAATCACAAACTGATAATATCTCTTCCACTGCTTCTTGTTTACCCAGGAAACGTACATCATCCCATATATTCAGATCGCGACAAATCTTTTCAATGTTGGTACGTTCAGGACCATCACCAATTAATATTAATTTAGAAGGAATGATCTCTTTAACTTTAGCGTACAGATAAACTACATCTTGCACCCGTTTCACTTTACGGAAATTTGAAGTGTGCACAATCAGGCGCTCATTTTTAGGTGCAATAGCCTTTTTAAAATGATCCATGCGCAATTTAGAAAATCGCCTTAGGTCAATAAAATTAGGAATTACTTCTATCTCTCTGGTTATTTGAAAATTTTTATATGTTTCTTCTTTCAGGTCTTCACTTACCGCTGTTACACCATCGGATTGATTAATTGCAAAGGTTACAACTGACTCATAGCTCGAATCCTTTCCAACCAATGTTATATCGGTTCCATGTAATGTTGTAACCACAGGTATATGAATCCCATCTGCAGCTAAAATCTGCTTAGCCATGTATGCAACAGAGGCATGAGGTATTGCATAATGCACATGCAATAAATCCAGATGCTCATGTTTGATTACATCAACCAACTTACTTGTTAGAGCCGATTCATAAGGTATATAATCAAATAACGGATAATTGGCTGCCGTAACTTCATGGTAAGAAATATTCTCATGAAAGTGTTCCAACCGGACAGGCTGGCTATAAGAAATAAAATATATCCGATGCCCCTTCTCTGCTAATGCTTTCCCTAGTTCCGTAGCAATAACACCACTTCCCCCAAATGTAGGGTAACAAACAATGCCTATTTTCATAAAACAATATTAATGTATAAATTCACTCAAACCTACGTGATTCCAGCAAAATAATATGCGCTTAATAAAAATAATTAACTAAAGCAAAATCAACTTCTTCCTAAAAACAATTCGACTAAAACCTTACCTGGAATTTTAAAAAAACTGAAGTATTTCTTTTACTTTAATTTAAAAGACTTATAAAAAAAATCCATAATATCCGTTCTTATATTACGCTTCGCCAACTTAGTATTTTCTGCACTTGGATAAACACGGTTAGATAAAAATATATATACGAATCCATTTTTAGGATCAGCCCAGGCACAAGTTCCGGTAAATCCTGTATGACCAAATGCCAGGCCTGAGGCGGAACGGGCTGCAGGGCTCTCCGCACCTGACGTATCCGGTTTGTCGAACAAGAAGCCCCTGCGGTTTTTTGTTCCAGGAAAAGCCTGACTGGTAAACAAATCAATCGTCTCTTTTTTAAGATATCGTTTGCCTCCATATTCGCCCCCGTTTAAAAGCATTTGCATAATAACAGATAGACTTTGCGCATTACTGAATATGCCTGCATGGCCTGCCACTCCACCCATCATTGCGGCTGCAGGGTCATGCACGTGCCCGCGGATCAACTGATAACGAAAAACTTTATCGATTTCTGTAGGGATTATCTCATTTATCTGAAAATGCTCCAAAGGTTTATAAGTCAAACGCCACAACCCTAACGGCTCGTAAAATTTTTCACTTACAAACTGACCAATTGGATCGCCGGTAATTTTTTCGATAATCCGTTGCAGAATAATCAATCCAAGATCAGAATATATATAATGACCCGGTTCTGAAACAGGTGAATCAATAATCTGTTTCCAAATTATAGGTAAATAATGTTTGTCGAGCCATAAACTGTCTGCTACTTCAATTGTATAAGGCTCCTGCTTTGAATGACGGTATAATGTACCGGACAATGCTCCATTAATCATTGTGTTTTTGTAAAAAGGTATCCAGGCTTGTAACCCTGCCTGATGAGCCATCAAATCTCCCAATGTAATATTGGCTTTGTTGGATTTTTTTAATTCAGGAAGGTATTTGGAAATTTTGGCATTCATATTTAATTGATGCCTATCGAATAACCACATTGCAGCAAGGGCAGTGGAAGCGATTTTTGTTATTGAAGCAATATCGTACAAGTCCGTTGTTTTTACTTTACTGGTATCACCATAAATTGGGCGACCATATGCTTTATTAAAAAAGATCTTTCCATCCTTCGCTGCTAAAACCTGGCAACCAGGGAAGACACTGTCGACAATTGACTTGCCGATTAATGAATCAATTTCAAATAGCGGTTCCCTTGTTTGAGTAACCTCTTCGGGCAATGTTTGTTTCATTGAAATATTTTGATCCAACAACAATCCATCCCCTGCCTTATATTTTCCGACAAGGCTTACCGGCAATTTTCCATCAAAAGAATTGGCTCCAAAAATGGTTTGTGCGGCGAAATATTGAGGCAAATAAGTATCCTCATAAGC